>CAMWNG010000035.1 GCA_947175575.1 uncultured Bacteroidales bacterium
CCCTCTATTCTTGTTCTGTCGTCCGACTCGCGACCTCTCCAGCAATCTAGTCGGTGTCTTTTGCCTGTGTTTTTTAGACACTTTCCATAAAGATGGGGTCTGTAGGCTGACTGTGTGCGACACTTTCCATAAAGACGGGGTCTGTACACTCTCTGGGAGGGACCAGTTCACGAAGCACGCGGTCAGTGGCCGGAGGGGGGGGGGCGGGTTAGCACGGAGGTTAAATTGTGTTAAAATTTGGCTTTATGCTACGTATTTCGGATTTTTGGTGTAATTTTGCAGGGACGTAAGACGCAACAATAACTTTTTGCTATGGAAAAGATTGATAACCTCGACAGAAAGATTCTTCACATAATTATGCGCAACGCCCGAATTCCTTCGAAAGACGTTGCGGTGGACTGTGGCGTTTCGCGTGCCGCTATCCATCAGCGGATTCAGCGTCTCTGCGAACTTGATGTCATTACGGGATCGGGATATACGGTGAATCCGAAGGTGCTGGGCTACAGCACCTGCACGTATATAGGGGTGAACCTCGAACGCGGAGCGATGTACCGCAACGTGGTTCCGGAACTTGAGAAAATTCCGGAGGTGGTGGAATGTCACTTCACGACGGGGCCGTACACGATGCTTATCAAGGTCTATGCCCGCGACAACGAGCATCTGATGGACCTGCTCAACAATCACATACAGATGATTCCCGGTGTCACCGGCACGGAAACGCTCATTTCGCTCGACAAAAGCATCGACCGCCAGATTCCCACAAATTACAAGGATTGAGGGGGCGAGGGGGCGTTTGTGAACGATTTGTAGGGGCGCAATATTTTTGCGCCCACTGCGTACAGGGATGCAGATGCGGCGGGACGGTCGTCACTGGCGCAAAAATATTGCGCCGCAACATGAATTAATAACAATTTGTCAAAATTATGGGCCGACACCAATTCAGGGCTGACTGGCATGATTATAATGTCGGAATCTATTTCATAACTATCTGCACACATGACAGGCGCCACCTTTTCGGTGAAATCGCTGAAAGTGAGATGATGTTGAGTCCGCTCGGTTGTCTGGTAGAGTCAGCAATCTCGGATTTGCCCGCGCATCATGATATAAAATTGCTCAACCATGTCGTAATGCCTAACCATGTGCACATATTGGTGGATATAGGTAATGGCCTTGCATCAGATAACATAGACAGCACAGGCGCCGGATGTATTAAGCCGGCAAAATTCGATAAATCATGTTCACGCACGCATTATCAGTCGCGGCTTTCGGTGGTATTACGATCCCTGAAGGCTTATGTGACCTATGCCGCGAATCGCAAAGGATTGAACGAAGGTAAGATCTGGCAGCGACTATATCATGATCATATTGTCCGTTCACAAGATTCGTTCGACCGTATATGGAACTATATCGACAATAACGTAACTAATTGGGATCAGGACTGTTTTAAGGATCAGTAAGAGGATCCATAGGCCATCCGGCGCGTTGGTCTTCACGGGCGCAAAAATATTGCGCACGTACAAGGTCGGGTTGGCAACGCGCGCGGGGACGTCCGCGGGGCCCTGTTTTGACGGATTCGGGGCCATCCGGCGCGGCGGTCGTCGTGGGCGCAAAAATATTGCGCCCCTACAAGGTCGGGTTGGCAACGCGTCCGGGTGGTGCCGGATGGGGTTTGGTCGTCGTGGGCGCAAAAATATTGCGCCCCTACAGTTCGTGTAGGGGCGGGTTGGTTTGGTCGGGTTGGCAGCGCGCCCGGGGACGTGCGCGGGTCCCTGATCAGTGGCAGCCGCAGCCGGACTGGCAGCCGTCGTCGCAGTGGTCGTGGTCGCAACCGCAGGAACAGCCGCCCTGGGCGAGCTTGATTTCTTCGTCGTTGGCGTCGCGCACGTTGAGCACTTCTCCTTTGAAACGGACGGTGCAGCCGGCCAGGGGATGGTTGAAGTCCATCTTCACGTGGGTGGGTGTGACTTCGAGCACTTTGCCGATGATGCGCATGCCGTCGGCGGTCATCATGGGGAGGGCGTTGCCTACCTTGACCATTTCTTCGTCGAATTTGCCGTCGACGCTGAACACTTCTTTTTCAAGTTCGGCGACGTATTCGTCGGAGTGCTGACCGAAGGCTTCGTCGGCGGAAGCGATCACATCGAAGCGGTCGCCTTTCGCCTTGCCCTCGATATCTTTTTCCAGAGGGGCGACAAGGCCGCGGGTGATGCCGTAGATGAAACCTTCAGGATCGTTCACATCGGTCTGGTGGACGAGTTCTTCGGAACCGTCGGGGTTCACTTTATAGAGATCGTATGCAAGTTCAACGTACTTGCCGGGTTCAATTTTTTCCATAATAAAAAGCTTGTTTTAGAGTGTTTTCGTTTACATCACTAACAACAAACGTGCCATAAAGGTTTTAATGCCAAAATGGCAGAAGGGTTGTAGGGACACAATATCTTTGCGCCCGCTGCGTACAGGAGATGCAGAGGTCCATCCGGCGGGACAGTCGTCGTGGGCGCAAAAATATTGCGCCCGTACAAGGTCGGCTTGGCAGGCGCGTCCGAGGACGTCCGCGCGGTCCCTGTTTTGGCGCGTCCCTTATAAAAGCAAGGCTCAAAGCTGTCATCGCGACGCCCTGAGCCCAATACACAATTATCTATAAAACAACTATTTTTCTCAAATCTTTCTAAGCAATCCGCTTGCGCGAACGCTGTATATGTCTGTAGTGCGGAGCTTCCGCCCATATGGAATCAAATCAAGAAGGCCTGCTAAAAAAACGCAGGCCTTCCGTAAAGTTTCGGTGATTGATTAACCGGCGTCTCCTGAACAGGAGGCACGGCTATCTTTCGTACTCAATTTTTGGCTATGCGTTTTAATTAGCGGTGCAAAATTACAAACTAAGAAAAAGATGTGAAAATTTATTTAGTTAATATTTGTTAAACAAATTATACGAATCATAACGCCGTTTAATGAACGGCAAGTGTGTCAGAAAATTTTGCAGAACCGATAATTTTATCTTAACTTTGCAGTATCCTTAAGTCTTTACTAACACACAACTATCAAAAACCGGACAAAATGACTGCGGCGACAACTATTCCAACCTCCCGGCTACATTACGGCCGAGGCGCACGTTGCCTGCGGCACCCGGTTTCTTGAGCTGAAAAACCAATTATCTGAAACCATGGCAGTAATTTCGCTCGATATGGGCGGCACAAAAATCGAAGGCGCGGTGTTCCGGGCCGACGGAAGTTCAATCTTAAAAAGGCGCACGCTGCTGGCCGGACGTCAGGGCGAGGCTGTGGCCGAGGCGGCTGCGGCGATGGCCCGCGAACTGTTAGGCGAGGCCGCTGTGGAGGGAGAGGAGATCTCGGCCCTCGGCATCTGTGTGCCCGGAATAGTCAACCGCACCGACGGCACCGTGTGGGCGCCGAACATCCCGGGCTGGGAATGTTATCCGCTGCGCGACCATCTGCGCCGCGCGATGCCGGAGCATGTGGAGGTGTATGTGGACAGCGACCGTTCGTGCGCCATCTACGGCGCCACATGGCTGGGCGCGGCGGCCGACAGCCGCAATGCAGTGTTCGTAGCCGTAGGCACGGGCATAGGCGTGGGAATCAAGGCCGACGGGCATGTGCTCCACGGCGCCGACGACATAGCCGGGGCATCGGGCTGGCTGGCGCTTCAGCCGCCCTACTCCGCGGAGTATGACGAATGCGGATGCTTCGAGAGCTACGCGTCGGGCAACGGCATCGGGGCACAGGCGCGCAAGAAGTTAGAAGAAGGGCGGCGCGGATCGCATCTGCCCGGAGCCAAGGAGGTGGCCGACATAACATCGCATGACGTGTTCGCGGCCTACGAGGCCGGCGACGAAGTGGCCACGGAAGTGATAGACAAAGCCATAGAGATGTGGGGCATGGCCGGGGCGAACCTGGTGAGCCTGCTCAACCCCGACGTAGTGGTGTGGGGCGGAGGCGTTTTCGGTCCGGCGGTGCGGTTTATCGACCGCATACGCAGCGAGGCCGAGAAATGGGCCCAGCCCGTGGCGATGAAGAAAGTGAAATTCGTGCCCGCGCGCGCAGACATCAATCCGGTGCTGTGCGGGGCGGCATACATAGCCCTGAACCGCCATGTCTGAACGTATAACCTCCACCAAGACCAAAACGGGGCCGGTGTTCGCGGCCGCATGCATCGGAATGTGCTTTTTCGGCATCTCAATGATAACCTTAGGCAGCGTGCTGCCCGAACTGGCTGAGCGTTTCGCCCTGAGCGACGAAGAACGCACGGGCCTGACCACATCGCTGCCGGGGGGCATCCTTTTAGGCTCGCTGCTCTTCGGACCTGTGGTGGACCGCTACGGCCACAAACTGCTGCTGATTCTGAGCTGCCTGCTGGTGCTCTGCGGTGTGGCCGGCCTGGCGTGGGCGCCCTCGACGGGGTGGCTCCCCGTGGCCATCGTTGCCATCGGCCTGGGCGGCGGAGTGCTCAACGGCGAGACCAACGCCCTGGTGACCGAACTCTACGAAGGCCAGCGGCGCGCATCGCGGCTGAGCCTGTTGGGAATGTTCTACGGCGCGGGGGCACTGACCATCCCCGTGCTGCTCGACCAGCTTCACAGCTGGCTGTCTTATCCGATGATCCTGAGCGGAATGACACTTCTGATGGTAGCCGGCGTGTGCTTCTGCTCCACGGTGCGCTACCCGGCTCCGAAACAGCCGCAGGGCTTCCCGTTGCGCGAGGTAAAGCGCATCATCGCATCGCCCACACTGCTGTTGCTCAGCCTCGTGCTGTTCTTCCAGAGCGGCGTGGAAAGCGTGACCAACAACTGGACCACCACCTACACCGCCGGCGAGGGCTTCTCGGAATCGGCCGGACTGGGCGCGCTCACCGCCATGCTGATAGGCCTGACGGCGGCGCGGTTGCTCCAGGTGTGGCTGTTCAACAGGATGGCTCCCACTACGGTGCTGATGATCAGCCTGCTCCTGACTGTCTGTGCCTTCGAGAGCATGGCGCTGGCCACATCGCCGGTGGCACTCTATGTCTCGATGGCTGTGGTAGGCGCCGGGCTGGCATCGACCTTCCCGGTGATATTCGGCATACTTGGCACGATGTTCCCCACGCTGTCGGGCACGGCATTCTCGATAGCCCTCGTGGTGGCGCTGTGCGGACAGATGGTGCTGAACACCGTGGCCGGCTCACTGCCTCCCTCGGCGATGCCTCACCTGACCGCCGCGGCCGCCGGAATGATGATCCTGCTCTATGTGGTGTGGCAGGCGGCCGGAATGGCCAAAGGGAATGCGGAAATCCGCAAAGTATAACATATAATAACAATGTGACCAAACACTATAAAACATACAACAACTAACTCAAAGACAACACAATGCTTGCAAAAGAATGGCTTAAAAACGCCCGCTCCGTAATGGACACCCTGGAGCAGACACAGCTTGACAATGTGGCCAAAGCCGCCACAATCATGGCCGACACCATCGAAAAAGGCCGCTGGGTGCACACCTTCGGCTGCGGACACGCAACCATCCCCGTAGAGGAAATGTACCCCCGCATCGGCTCGTTCGTAGGCTTCCACCCCCTGTGCGAACTGCCCCTCACCTTCTTCACCCAGATCATCGGCCAGATGGGCATCCATCAGTTCCTCTATCTGGAACGCGCCGAAGGCTACGGCCAGGAAATCATGAAGAACTATGACTTTACCCCGGACGACTGCCTCTGGATCTTCTCGCACACCGGCATCAACGCCGTGAACATCGACGTGGCTCTCGAAGCCAAGAAACGCGGCATGAAGGTGATAGTGTACGGCTCGGCCGAACAGACCGGCGACAAGCCCTCGCGTCACTCCTGCGGCAAGAACCTCTTCCAGATAGCCGACGTAGTGGTTGACTCATGCGTGCCCCTGGTGGACGCATCGGTGCCCATGAAGAAACACTTCGACAAGGTGGGTCCGCTGTCCACCCTCGGCTTCGTGACCCTGGTGTGGATGACCATCACCACCGTAGCCGAAATGCTCGAGGAACGCGGCGTGAAGCTCTACATCCATCCCTCGCACAATGTGCCCGGCGACACCACCGCACACGAACGCCTCGACGAGGCCATCGCGGAATACAAGCGCCGCGTGAAAGTGCTCTGATTCCATCACCTGATAATACAGAAGCTCCCGCCGCTTGGCGGGAGCTTCTGTATTTCTGCAGAGTGCGAAGGATCAGAAATAGCCGAGAGCGTTGAAGCGCGAGAACATGTCGATGAGAAGCGACTTGACATCGAGCGGTTCAACAGGAATACAACCCTCGGGAGCACGTTCGGAGAGGCGGTCGCGGGCCGCTTCGGCCAGACCGGCACAGGTGAGCGCGGCCACGGGGTCGGAGATCCGATCACCGAGGCGTTCCACAAGATTCACGAACACGGCACATTCCATATAGGTGATGCAACGGATATGCGGCAGCGCGAACGGATCCTCGTCATAGAACTCGCAGAGCTGTCCGCACTGCATCAGGAACTGCGAGTGCACGTCGAGCAGTTCGGAAGCGATTTCAGCGACATCGACGCCGGACATGTCGGCGTTGAGAATCATCATGAGCAGCGCGGAGGTGTAGTCGCGCCCGATACTCTGCTGGCGCAGGGCCATCGTGTAGGCGCGGCCAATGAGGAACATGCGGCGGACGGCCGCGAGGATCTTCTCGGGGTCCTTGGCGGCGAACTCCTTGCGGAGATTGCGGTCGGCGGCACCGAAAGCTTCTGTAGCCGCGGCTATGAAGTTCCCGGGACTGAGGGATTCCGAGAGCAGTTCGGTGTAGAGGCGGGAGTCAGTCATTATCGTGTATTGTTCTGACGGAAGCCTCCGCGGAGGTTTCCGATGTTATTCATTGAATTGTTATTGTTGCGGTTGCCGGACGATGATCCGCGCATGGGGTTCATGAAATCGTCCTCGTCACCGTTCTCGTCCTGAATATCGCGCGGATCTTTCTCGCCGCGTTTGAGTTTCGGGCGGTTTTTCAGGATGGCGTATGGCTTCTGACGGTCGAGCGGCACGGCGTAGATATCCCAGTCCTCCACCACGTCCCAGTTGCTCTTCAGCTCGATTTTCTTCGTGAAATACGCCACTTCCTCGGGGGGTATGGAGTCGAGCAGGCCGGTGGACCAGCGGCCGTCGCCGTCGGCGTCGAAATACATCCGGGCATAATAAGTGCCCGCGGGCAGATAGCGGAACTCGGCCCGTCCGCGCGAATCGACAGCCACGCTGCGCACAGGCTTGTCCGATGAATTAAGCAACTCGACTCGCGCGGTGGAGTCGGCGTCGCGCAGATTAAAGGTCAGATTGGCGTACTCCTCGAGCGAGCGCACCTTGAATTCGAATTTCTTGGCAGAGATATGCTCGCCGAAGATGCCGGCGACCGAGGCCGAATCGGCCTCGAAACGATATTTCTCGCCCGGCTCCCAGGGATAGCTCACACACAGGCCGAGGACGGGGTCGAGCGAATCAGGCTCGAGAGTGTAGGGCTTCTCAACCCAGAGGGTGTCGACCTGCATGAGCAGACGCAGCGAAGCCGTGTCGATCGAGGCCACGGGCTGATCGACCGTGAGGCGCAGGGGAGCGTAGACTTCCTGAGTGGAGCCGCGCGCCGAGAGCTGCATGACATCGAATCCGGGGGCGACGGTATCGGGCACCTCGCCCTTCTTTTTGACGCCTCGCGGCGCGCGGTAATAGAAACGAAGGGTGTCGACCACGGCCTCGGGCAAGCCGAGAGAATCCTCACGGAAATAGCGCACACTGAGGCGAAGCGAATCGGCAGCCTGAACCACGGTGTCGCGGATCCAGAGGGTCACGGAGTCGTTGTGAGCGGAATACTGAGGCACTGACCAGAGTGCTGCGTCGGCTCCGACAAGCGCGGAGTCGGCCACACCGTCGACAATGCGTATTTCAGGAACAGAATCGGTGGGCGCGCCGAGAATCACAGTGGCCCGTCGGCGGTCGGGACGCTCGTTGTTAACGATATACTGCGCTTTATAATTCTGGTTGAACCAGCTCAGCAGCACATCGTTGGGAAGATACTGCACACCGGGGCGGCTCACAAGCGAATCAGAGCCGTCGGAGGCATAGAAGGTGTCTGTGACGGCGATTTCCGTGACGGAGGGTGCAAGGAGCACATCGGTGAACGCGACATCCTCGGAACGGTCCCAGTGGCCGTCGCGGTTCACATCGTTGAGGGCATAGACCCGGTAGCTCCCCGGAGCGAGGCCGCGGATGGTGAACTGACCGTACTGATTGGTGCGCGCCACTCGCAGAGGGCGGAGAGTGCGTATGGCCGAATCGGCTGTGTTGGCATAGGCTCCGACGGTGAATCCCTGCGCAGGCTCGAGATTCTCGGCTGCAAGCACCATTCCGGAGATGCGGAGCGAGTCGATGGAGTCGCCCGTAGAGAAATCGAGAGCGAAGCCGTCGAGCACATTGCCTTCGTTAAGGTCCTTGATGGCATCGCCGAAGTCGATGGTGTATGTAGCGCCGGGGACAAGGGTATCGCTGAGATGCACCGTGACGCGACGTCCGTTCGATGACACGCGCGGAGGAGTCTCCTGGGCCGGCGACACCATCACCTTGTTGAACGCGTCCTCCAGCTGGACGTTCTCGTTGAACCAGATATTGATGGTGGTGCGGTCGGAATTGCGTTCGCCCTGAGCGGGCACCGACCGGACATACTCCGGAGGCCGCTCGTCGCGCGGACCGCCTTCGGGGCGTCCGATGCTGGCGCAGGCCGTTACTGCCAGAACGGTCAGCACGGCCAGCAACAGGTGAAGGGAATCGAACCGCGGACGCATCAGATCGACAGACGGCGCAGAGTGTTGAGAAGTTCGCGGTTGATGGGTTTGTCGTTCTTGATGGCTTTGGTGAACGGCACATAGACGATCTCGTCGTTCTTGACGCCGATCATCACGTTACGCTGATCTTCGAGGAGAGCGTCGACAGCGGCTGCACCCATGCGCGAGGCGAGGATGCGGTCGTGGGCCGTGGGCGAACCACCGCGCTGCAGATGTCCCAGAATGGACACACGCACATCGTAGCCGGGGAATTCGGTCTTTACACGTTCGGCCAGGCCCATGGCGCCGCCGGTCACGGGGCTTTCGGCCACGAGTACTATCGAGGAGTTCTTCGACTTGCGGAAGCCGTTCTGAATCAGTTCGGCCAGCTGATCGACCTCGGTTGAAATTTCCGGGATAATGGCAGCCTCGGCACCTGAAGCTATCGCACCGTTGAGCGCGAGGAAACCGGCGTCGCGCCCCATCACCTCGATGAAGAACAGACGTTCGTGGCTGGTGGCGGTGTCGCGGATTTTGTCGACACATTCCATGATTGTATTGAGCGCTGTGTCGTAGCCGATGGTGGTGTCGGTGCCGTAAAGGTCATTGTCGATGGTACCGGGCAGACCGATGCAGGGGAAGTTGAACTCATTGGCGAATACGCGCGCACCCGTGAGCGAGCCGTCGCCACCTATCACTACCAAGGCGTCTATCTCGTGGCGTTTGATCACGTCGTAAGCAAGCTGACGGCCTTCCGGAGTCTGGAATTCCTTGCAACGGGCAGTCTTCAGGATTGTGCCGCCCTGCTGTATGATGTTTGATACGTTCTGGGTCTTGAAATCCACGATTTCATCACTGATAAGACCGCGGTAGCCGCGATATATACCCTTCACTTTCAGGCCACTGAAAATCGCAGCGCGGGTGACGGCGCGGATAGCCGCGTTCATGCCCGGGGCATCGCCGCCGGAGGTAAGGATACCTACACATTTAATCTCTGCCATGATCTGTATTTTTTCGTTATGTAAGTCTTTATTTTAATTCGCAAAGGTAGTGATTCCACCTCATATAACAAACAATCCGGCACAAAAATCAAGCTGTTAAATTATATTAAAAGCCACGACCACGGTCTATTACATAATGTAGGGCGAAATATCTCTCAATTTCCATTAAACCTTTTTTCACATTATTTGTCTTATTATAAGAACTTCATTCAAACACCCAACAGCATGACTGACTCGATACATACCCCCGAAACCGTTCCCGGCGCCGGCGCCGAGAACGCGACAGCCACCGCAGGCTCGAAAGGCAGCTTCGTCTGGCTGGCGATTCTGTCGCTCATCCTTACCCTTGTGGCATGGATAGCAGGAAGTTACAGCGGCATCGCCGCCATAGCGATTTCTGCCGCGGCCATCGTTGCCGGCGCATTCGCGCTCCGCAGCCATCGGCGCGGCGTGCGCAACACGGCCATAACGTCCATCATCGCCGCAGCCGTGTTGCTGGTGGTCGTAGCGGCTTTCATGATCGTCATCTACATGGGGCTGAAAGCGGTTTGACACCGCAAGCCTCACCGGATCAGCAAAACCGTCAGGCCGCCATATCGCTCGCTATTGACAAAGCGTAAACATCTTTTTCAAATGTTAAAAAAGATGTTTACGCTTTGTCAATTAACCGAATATCGCTATCTTTGCAAATACAATCCGCTTTTGCAGCCCACACCGTCTGGGTGGCGAGGGTTGGCCCGACCACCCGTCGAGGTAAGGCCGAGCAACAACGGAGAGTTAACATTGGTCTGACACCTTACAGGGCGCAGGCCATATCATACATATTGAAAAGCGTTTATCCGCGCTGATTCTTGATACCTTGAAATTCTCGCAAAATTTCTCCAAAGTCAAGGATTGGGCAACGATAGATGCCCGTGGGAGTGTAATATCCGCACGGCTTTGGTACCTTTCTCTCTACTCGGGAGAAGGTATCTTGGTCTATGCGTTGGTTACATATACCGGTGTGGGCTTCTGCGTTGCCGTCCGATTTTGGAAAGGCAATGCGAGAAGCCTCAAGGTGTCGGACGGCAACTGGTACAGATTCCCACGCTTTTTTTATAATCCTAAATACAGCCAAAGAGGGGAAGACTAAGGCTGACTGTGACACTAAAGATGCCACGCATCTTAATATTCAACTCCTCTAACAATCCACCAATACCGATTTTTGAGAATTTCGGCTATTCAGGCCCTCGTGGCCCGAGATAGCCGCCTGCCGGCGTGCGCTCCCCAAATAAGGACATAGCATGCGCCGGGATGTTACCTGTGCATCTAAAATTCAGATTTGCACAACCACAAAAAAGAAAAACAAATCAATCAAACAACACTCAATGAAAAAAATCTTACTAATGTTCCTGGGGCTACTGATAGCTCTTCCTGCCTTGGCCCTGGACTTCTCTGACAGTATGTTATCATTTACTGTCGTAGATGAAGAAGCACGGACCTGCGAAGTCAAAGGCTGCTTAAAGGACTACATTACCGATCAAGAACTCTCAATACCATCGCTTGCATATTGCAGTAGCAATAAAACAGACTACACAGTGATTGGTATAGGAGAGTGGGCTTTTAGAAACTGGACATACGTAACATCAATCGAACTCCCCTCAACTGTTGAATACATCGGAAGATCTGCATTTGAAGGTTGCGAAAATCTCGCTTCAATCAAAATTCCGGAGGGATTGAAAACTGTGGGTTCTTATGCTATTGATAATACAGCTATCACCACGATAGTTCTTCCGTCCACACTTGAATTTGTAGATAAAAATGGCTTGGCGAACACAGGTCTTAGGAATGTAATATGCAACAGTAAAAAAGTCAGAGGACCAGAAGTCATTGCTGTAGACCCCCGCACAGATTATAATTTAAAGGTGATAATTAGAGACGGGGGATTGATAGGTGCTTCTTTTAGAGACGTGCCCGGATCTGTCATTAAATTCCCTGCTGATGCTGAGATCTGTATTGAGGATGATTTCGTATACAGTTCGGATAAAAAAACTCTATATTTCGCACCTAACACCATCACTCACTTTGATTCAAATCCTGAGTTAGAAGTTATTGCACCTAAATCATTCGAAAATTGTAATCAGCTTCGTTTATTAAGTTTAAATGCTCCAATTAAAAGTATCGGGGCTAATGCATTTGCCGGATGTTCCGAGTTTGGTACTCTTGATATGCAATCGTGTCCGTACCACAGCCCGGAAATAGGAGCAGCTGACCCTGACGTGACCGGCAAGCAAATAACGATTTTAGTAAAAGATGATTTATATGGGGCGTTTATAGGCTCCGTATGGGAATCTTTGGGCGTAATCCGCATCTCAGACATTGGTTACCACTCTGGTTTTGATCTGATAAAAGACGATATTAAATACTATTTTCTTGATGATAACAAAGCAGGTATAGCCTCGAATCAAGATAATGGAATAGTAGGTCAAATAGTTATTCCTGCCTTTATTACCGTTCAAAGTGAATCCGACAACGGAGACTTGGTCACTAAACGTTACGATGTTGTGGAAATTGCAGATCAAGCCTTTACTAACTGTTTAAGTATATCCTCAGTAAAGCTTGAAGCCATTGAGCGCATCGGTATATCTGCTTTTGAACATTGTATCTCCTTAAAAGAAGTTTATCTCCCTTCCACTCTCACCAAAATTGGTTCAGCAGCTTTCAAGAACTGTGACAAGTTACAAAAGGTTGAAACTCCAACATCCCAATTTGTGATAGCTTCAGCTGCTTTTCAGAATTGTAAATCGCTGTCGGAAATTTTTCTCCCCGAGCACTTTACGGAAATTTCCTGTAAAGCCTTTGAAAACACTGCTCTTTCCTCAATTTACATTCCTAATGTTACTCATATATATGATAGAGCCTTTGCAAACACGACATCTCTTAAAAATGTCGAATGGTCAGAAAAGCTTGAATATATTGGTAATGGAGCATTTATGAATTCACCGGTAGCCGAGCCCGATTTTAAAACTCCTTTAAACCTCGAGATTGGTAACGAGGCATTTTATTCTAATCCGGCTATTACTTCGGTAGTATTGGGAAATGGAGTAAAGTCTATCGGCGATTACTCATTTGCCTATTGCAATAATCTAAAGACTTTTGAGGCTTCAGAAAGCCTTGAAAAGATCGGTAAATGTGCCTTTTACGTAGATAGCAACGGCCTAACTAAATTGACCTTACCGAAAAACGGCAAACTGTGCCAAATCGGCGATAGCGCGTTCATTGGGCTGCGAATAAAGGGCGAACTCGATCTTCCTGACGCAGTCCGTCACATCGGAGATGCCGCCTTCCTCAATGCTCGTGCCGTCACTAAAGTGATTCTTCCAAATAATCAGAACCTCACTTTAGGTAACCGCGCGTTTGCCTATGGACAACGTATCGCTGAAGTTGAACAACCATCAGTCTTCGTCGCAATTGGTGACAGTTGCTTCATGAACAGCATCATTCCTGACATTACTGTCAATGCTGCAAAAGTTGGTAAATACGCTTTTGCTGAATCCGGCAATCTCACTAAAGTCTCTTTATCAGACAATGTAAAAGAAATCGGTGCAAATTGTTTTGAGTCAAGTCCTAAACTTTCCGAAATCAACTTTGGCCTTGGTATTGAAAAGTTAGGCGACTATGCTCTTAAGGGTACCGCAGTCGATTCGATTTCGTTCTCTTCAGCGCCGGAGGCCAATCCGGTTATCGAAATCGGTGCAGCGATTACAGATAACAAACTTCGTCACCTCTCATTAGGTAACCGCGTAAAATCTCTTAATGGCAGTACCTTCTCTTTCGAAGGAAATAACACTGAGGAATATGATGAAACAAGTGTTTTTGATCTTGGATCTTCAGTCGAGACAATAGCTGATAATAGTATATCAGTCTTATATAAGTCTTCGCTTACTTTACCGCCATCTTTGAAAGAATATGGTTATAACAATATAACAGTTGACACTCTGAATGTACCAATTTCCCCGGAAACGCTTAAGTTTAAGGGAGGGGGATTTTCAACAAATAAATTATTCTACGTCAATCGTAACATTGATTACGGGTCGCCTCTTTTTTTAAACTCCAAATATGTAGTTTTTGGTGACAATAAGGATGCCAATATCATTCTTGATGATATTTTCGGTACGGATAAAGTAGTATTCGGCGCTTCCGTTTCTCATATTAAACGATTCAGTGCTGATTATGCATTTTTCGAAGACGGTGTCCAAATAATTGATGAATTTAGGTTCATGAAGCCACAACAATCTCTGACTCTTCCCGGATCACTGAAGAAGATCGGTAGAATTTATTTTTGGCGCGAAAAAGATAATAATGTCGTGGAGCTTATATTCCGGGACTCTGAAGATCCCCTTGAAATCGGTAGTGAAAGTATTGATATTTCAAAAGTCGTGACATTGTATTTAGGGCGGTCTTTAACTCCTTCATCTACTTTTACTTTCAAGGGACATGAATTACTTGGTTCCGTTATCATAGGTAATAAAGTCACCTCAATCAGCAACAATATGTTCCAGGGCTGTGTTAATCTTGCCGTGGCAATAATGGGCGACAAGGTGGAACACATCGGAGATTACGCATTTGACGGCTGCTCCGGACTTGACATTCTTTCGATCGGCGAGTCTACCAAGACTATCGGCACTAACGCCTACCAGAACTGCAATAACTTTAGCCGTATTGTGGCTCGTGGCCTCGTTCCTCCCACAGGTAATGTCGGGTTCGGTACGGAAGTAGAAGAGAATGTTCTGCTGATAGTCCCGGATGAGGTTAAAGATGAGTATCTTGACTCTGACCTTTTCTGGCTGTTTAGCAACGTCGATACTTTCACGGGATCAAAACTTGTGAAAGAGATCAAAACCGAAGGTACGATTGACAAGGAACTCACCTTTGAGGAAATATTATCGCTGCCTCACACGCTCGTATTTATTTTCGAACTCTATAATTATATCTTCGGGCATTACGCCCCCGCTCATGCGGTTGCCCGCGCTGAAGAAGCTGTTACGCCTGCCATCCACTGGTTCTCGCCCAATCCTGAGATCGCTTCCGTTGATCAGGATGGTATGATGACCGTGCACCAGCGCGGCAATTTCGAAATCTGGGCCTACGCAATGGACGGCTCTGACAAGAAGGCTGTCATCAGCATCGAAAACGAAGAATTCGTGAAAGGCGATGCCAACGGTGACAACGTGGTGGACGGCCTCGATCTCAATCAGCTTATCCGCTACATCAACGGCAAAGGCAATCATTCAATCAAACTCAAAGTCAACGACCTCAACAACGACGGCATCATAGATCAACAGGACATCGACGCGCTTGTCGACACAATCTTAGCACAATGAAAATACGAAATATAATAGCATCCGCCGCCCTGGCCATAGCTTTGGCGGCGCCGGCACAGGTCTCGGCAAACGACGCCGACAACTATGTTTATGTGCCTCAGATAACCCTTAACGACAAGGGCGAAAGCATGTTGGTCGTCTTTCTCGACACCTACGTCACCGAGTTCAACACAATGATGATGGATTTATATCTGCCCGAAGGTTTCAGCCTGCAGACAGACGCATCAGGTCAATATAAATTCATCTGGAACACCGAGGACGGCACAGTGACAAACCATTCTTTCACAACTTCTGAAAAAGACGGCTATATAACCCTGCTTGCCTACTCAGCCACAGACGACTGCATAGCCCAGGGCAACCACTGGCTCTTCGCCGTCTATCTGAACGGCCCTGAAAATCTTGATGCACCTGTAACGGCCTCCCTGAAGAACATCCGTTTCTCTGAAGGCACCGTGCAGAACCATGTCTATGACGATGTCAACTTCACTATTGACCCCTACGATCCTATGTCCGGCGTGGGAGCCGTCGAAATTCCTGTAGTTGATGGTGACACCCGGTTCTATAATCTCAACGGTCTGGCCATTCCGACTCCGGAAATTCCCGGCATCTACATCGTGAAACAAAACGGTATCGCGAAAAAAGTGCTCATCAAGTAACTCGTGGACTGCCGGATTTCCGGTGCCATAGCATAGATAAACGCTGTATGTCTGAGCTGTCACACTCTGACATACAGCGTTTACTTTCATTGGCCTGAACGCGCTCAAAAGGTTTTTACGCACATTTTGCTGCTAATTCAAAAAAATGTCGTATTTTTGCGAAATCAGTAACTAACACACTCGATTTATGCGTACGAAATACAGCCGTGTCCTGCTCAAACTCAGCGGTGAGTCGCTGATGGGTCAGCAGGGATACGGTATAGACAAGGAGCGTCTTAACGCTTATGCCGAACAGATAAAAGAAATCGTGGACGCCGGAGTGCAGGTAGCCGTGGTGATCGGCGGAGGCAACATCTTCCGCGGGCTCAGCGGCGCTGCCAAAGGCTTCGACCGCGTGATGGGCGACCAGATGGGCATGCTCGCCACTGTCATCAACTCACTCGCCCTGTGCTCGGCCCTCAACGCCGAGGGGCAGCCGGCCCGCGTATTCACAGCCATCAATATGTTCCCCATCGGCGAACAATATTCGAAATGGAAAGCCATCGAGGCCCTTAACGCCGGAGCCGTGGCCATCATCGCAGGCGGCACAGGCAATCCTTTCTTCACCACCGACACCGGTTCGGCCCTGCGCGCTGTGGAGGTCGAGGCCGATGTGATGCTCAAAGGCACACGCGTCGACGGCATCTACACCGCCGACCCCGAAAAGGATCCCACCGCCACGAAATTCTCAGAAATCACCTACGATGAGATCTACAACCGCGGTCTGCGCGTGATGGACCTCACCGCCACAGCCCTCTGCAAGGAGAACAATATGCCCATCGTCGTGTTCGACATGGACACACCCGGCAATCTTGCCAAAGTGATCGACGGCCAGCCCATCGGCACACTCGTTTATTGAAAAACAATCAAAAAAACTCAATACCATGACCGATCCTAAGACATATCTCGGCCCCGCCGAAGAAAAAATGGAAATGGCCGTCGAATTCCTCGACGAATCTCTGGCACACATCCGCGCCGGCAAGGCCAACCCGAAAATCCTTGACGGCATCCGCGTCAACTATTACGGTTCGATGGCTCCCATCAGCAATGTGGCCAACGTGGCCGTGCCCGACGCACGCACAATCACCATCACACCCTGGGAGAAATCGATGTTCAAGGAAATTGAAAAAGCCATCATCAACTCCGAACTCGGCATCACTCCTGAAAACAACGGTGAAGTGATCCGTCTCAGCATCCCGCCGCTGACCGAAGACCGCCGCAAGGCTCTCGTGAAACAGTCGAAAGCCGAGGCCGAACAAGCCAAGATCTCAGTGCGCAACGCCCGCCGCGACGCTATCGAAGGCCTTAAGAAAGCCATCAAGCAGGGTATGCCCGAAGATGTGGAGAAAGATGCCGAAGCTACAGCTCAGAAACTCCACGACAAATTCCTCAAACGCATCGACGACCTCTTCGCCGCTAAGGAAAAGGAAATTCTCACAGTCTGAAAAACATCTCAATACGTGCAGCCTGCCTCGCCGGACTGCACGTATTGTCTTTACTCCGATAACTGAAAATCCGATCATTCACAAGTCATGAGCGCCATTGTAAAAGGAAACTTAGAGATGTTCGCCTCGAAAGTGTTTTCGGGGCTTAACGAAAACGCGTTGCGCTACCTGCTGCCCACATGGATGAGCGCGTTCTCAGGCGTCGTGCTCCGTCTGGGCTTCGGCAGCATTTTCTTCTGGATCTGGGGACTGTTCGTCCGCGACAAGTTCCCCAAAGCCTCCCTGCGTGATGTCGTCACCCTTTTCGGCGTCGGAGTGATTTTCGTATTCGGATACATGTTCACGCTCCTCGAGGGCCTGAGTTACACCACCCCCATCTCCTCATCCATTTTCATCAGCCTGCAACCTGTGTTCGTGTTCATCATCTGCCTCTTCCTGCGCACGGAGAAAGCCACCGCAGGCAAGGTTGCCGGCATACTCATAGGCTTCGGCGGCGCACTGCTATGCGTCCTCACGCAGAAGTCGGGAGCTGTGGCCTCCGACCCCTTCCGCGGTAATATGTTCTGTCTGGGTTCGGCCGTGCTGTTCGCCTCCTATCTCGTAATTGAAAAAATCTATCTGAAACGACTCGGGAGCGCTATGGTTTCGAAATGGACATTCACCGGCGGCGCCGTGGCGTCCGCGGTGGCTATATTTTTCACCGGCTGGCACGCTCCGGTGCTGAGTCAGCCGATTTTTTCCACTCCGATGCTCGTGCTGCTGTTCGTGCTGATTTTCCCGACCTCGGTCAGCTATCTCCTTCAGGATTTCGCCCTTAAAATATTGCCGGCCACGGTGGTGTCGCTCTATGGCGACCTCATTCTGGTGGTCGCCGCCATCACGAGCTACGCTCTCGGCCAGGACGTGTTCTCCTGGTGGCAGATTCTCGCCATAGCCATGATGCTCGTAAGCGTTTATCTGGTGGAAGTGGCCGAACATCGTACGAACAAAACCTCATCAACCTCTGAATCATGAATTATACCCCCGACAATATCACCTCCCTCGGACCCGACGAAATGTTCGTGTTCGGCAGCAACGCCCAAGGCATGCATAACGGCGGCGCGGCCCGCACTGCCCGCCGGCTGTTCGGCGCTGAAATGGGCGTCGGCGAGGGTCCGCAGGGACAGTCGTACGCCATTCCTACGATGGGTACGTTCGACGAACTCCGCCAGGCCGTGGAACGCTTCACCGACCTTGCGCGCGAATGGGATCAGACCACCTTCTACGTCACCAAAATAGGCTGTGGCATAGCCGGCTATACACCCGAGCAGATTGCTCCGCTCTTTGCCGACGCGTACAAGCTCTACAACGTCCGTCTTCCGCGTGAGTTCGCCGAAATCATCGAGCGCGAAGCCCCGAAATCATAATTCCCCCGAAAAGTCACTTTACCCTCTGATCACCTTTGGGAGAGGTGCCCTTAACACGTATATCTTATTCCGTTAAGAATCGCGATATCTCGCCTTATTTTCTGTATCGCGTCATATCGCTCAAAAGCGAGAGTGGGTTTCAGTATATTATGCTCAAAATCCACTCCGGTTCCTGAGCAGAGTTTTTTTCCAAGGGAAGTTAGCAGATTGTAAAGGCAATGCCCACGCACATACAGATAGACAGTGTCTCGGGTGACACCCTTTGCTTCATACTTTCTGATCTCCGCATGCACGTCAATATCCAATTCCTCTATCACCGGCTCGCATGCGGCATGCAGCCCTGCAGACAATCGTTCAAGCAACTGCTTCCCGTTATCTTTTTCATCACCACGCTGATATTGCAGGGATATAATCTGTTTAAACCTCTCCCTGTCAAATCCCGGAATACGATTCCGTTCATGATACAGCATAATCAGAAACGGGATATATACTATTTCAGAGTATTTTTGCAGAAATTCTACGAAATCAAAGATATGGCCTCGTTCTGTTTGCGCCGAAAATTCATTCTGCAATTTCTCCGCGAAGCAACAGTGATTCTCCCAGGAATAAGTGTATGTCTGAAGAACTCCATCCTCGGCCTTGAGGTTTTCATCAAGCAGATAACGCAGATCGCTGTCTATGCAGATAAAAAATCTCTGACACAGGAAATCCTTGTAATTAAGACATTGCTCACATCCTGATGCTCTTTTGCCATCCGCATTATTGGAACCCGGTAAAAATTTATAGCTGACGGGACGATACTTATCAAATATCATCTTCCAAAAATCTATGTCGTCCCTGTCTTCCACATGCACGACAGAATCAACTTTATATAGTAGGGTTGATGCGGCATGACGTCTGGCTGCGGATTGATAAAACCGATATTTTTCAGGACTCATCATGAAACTTATATGTGATATCATCCATGAACACCAGTTTGTCTTCCCATCCATCCGCAAAAATATTTGGCGAATGAGTTGTAAGGATGAGCTGACAGTTGGGATTTAACTCTCTGATTCTTGAAATCAATTGATCCTGCCAACTTATATGCAGCGAAACCTCCGGCTCGTCCATCAACAGGACATTCGGCTTTTCTTCCTGAAGAAAAACAGTCGTAAGGATCAGCAACAATTGTTTTTCGCCCGAAGACAGTTCGTCAAGTGAAATTAGCTTCGGTCGTTCATATCTCATTCGGATATCATTAATCTGAAATGCCAAGGTGTTTTTTTCACGGTCGTAACAGATATGCTTCCCGGTATCTTGGAACATTTTATCCACCACTTCGAAGAAATATGCCAACCTGCGCTGCACAAGTTCTTTTTGCTCCGGATAATTCACGATCCTCATACGATAATCGAAAAAGGATGTTCCCTTATCGTTTTGATTAATTATTCCCTTGAGCTGCTGGAGAAGCTGACTCTCGGTTTTCTTCTTTCCGGAGGCGGGGACATCGAAAGAGTGAATATATGTTATCGGTACATTGATCTCTGTCCCTGACACACCGGTTGCTATTGATTTTTTTATCTTTTGTAAAGTGTAGTATTCATACATCAGATTCAATAGCGTAGTCTTTCCGCTACCGTTGATCCCGACAAGTATGTTTACGTCTCTGTACACATTTTTCCATTCAATACTAAAGCGGTTCCAGAGTTCGACTACAATGAAGTTCTGTATGTAATTAGCATCCATAATATGATACTCTTTCTTAATTGAGTTGGTTTGAACTACGGGCCCGGGACAGCGAAAATGCGGGCATCCGGATCCGGTATTTTCATAATGCAAAGTTAATGAATCTTTTATGCCGTTGCAAATCTATTAATGCGTTTTTGATAATTAAAGGACGCGCGAGTTCGCCAAGATCATCGGGCGCGACGCCCTGAAACCATAATTCCCCCGAAAAAAAATCGCACATTCGGCCCGATTGTCGTCTGACCCGTCTCTCCGTGCCGTAACTTTGCGGAAAACAAAATCCGCGAAGTCATGTATCTGCAATCTTTAAATTTTAGTGAACCGGCGGCGCTGTGGTTCAGGAGCGTTGCCGTGACCCTTGGTGCCTGGGCCTGGAGTGTGTGGGGTCCGGCCCTGCCCGTCGGAGCCGCTTGCACGGCGATGGTTCTCGCCGATGTCTGGAGCGCACGCCGCCTCGCGCGGCGGCTCCGTGGCAAACGCCCCACAGCCCGTCAGCGTCTCAAATTCTCATCGTCGCGGTTCGGACGCACCGTACGCACGCTTTTCCGCATCTACAGCCTGCTGGCCGTCGCCGCTGTTGTCGAGCGCGAGGTGGTGGGCGAATGGATCCACCTTACGAAGTTTGCCGCAGCCGTGGTGTGCTTCTGGCAGGCGGTGTCCATCCTTGAGAACGAAGCCTCGTCGAATCCAGACCCTTGGGCCCGTGCGGCCGGGCGCTGGCTCGTGGACAAATCTTCCCGATACCTCAAAGATGACGAACTGCCGAAGTTCTGAATCGCATGCCGTCCTCCGCAGCTTTTTCTTCTTTTCCGCGGTACGATTCCAAAAAAAGAGTTACCTTTGCATATGGAAGAAAAGAAACTGTTTTTGCTTGACGCTTACGCGCTGATCTACCGTGGCTATTACGCCCTGATCAATTCTCCGAGAGTCACCTCGAAAGGCTTCAACACCTCGGCCGTTTTCGGATTCTGCAACACCCTCCGCGATGTACTCAACAAGGAGAATCCCGGATACATCGCCGTGTGCTTCGACCCTGCCGGAGGACACACCTTCCGCCACGACGCATACCCCGAATACAAAGCCCAACGCGACAAACAGCCCGAAGACATCACCCTCGCTCTTCCATACATCCGTCGCATCCTCGCCGCTTACAATATCCCGGCCATAGAGGTGCCGGGATTCGAGGCCGATGATGTTATCGGCACCCTGAGCCGCATAGCCGAGGCCGAAGGCTTCACCACCTATATGATGACTCCTGACAAGGACTACGGCCAGCTCGTCACCGACAAGGTGTTCATGTACCGCCCCTCGCTCCGCGGGCAGGGGTTCGAGATCCGCGGCCCGCAGCAGGTGTGCGAGCGCTACGGCATTGAACGGCCCGAACAGGTCATCGACCTCCTCGCACTCGAGGGAGACTCTTCCGACAACATTCCCGGTTGCCCGGGCGTAGGCGAAAAGACCGCCGCCAAGCTTATACGCGAGTGGGGATCAGTCGACAATCTCCTCGCCAATATCGGCAGCCTCAAAGGCGCCATCCGCACCAAGGTGGAGTCCCACGCCGAACAGATCCGTTTCTCCCGTTTCCTCGCCACAATCCGCACCGATGTCCCCCTTGACATCACTCCCGACCAACTCCTGCGCTCCGAGCCCGACCTCGAGGCGCTGGGCGTGATTTTCAGCGAACTCGAATTCAAGCAGCTCGCACATCAGGTCGGCGCGAAACTCGCCCCCGTTCAGCCCCAGCCCCCCGTCACAGGCATGGCCTCGCTTTTCGACGCGGTGGAGGCCGAGGATTCGGCAGATCACGGCATTCCCGCTGCGCCCGTCGCCGAAAAGCAGATCGACATAGCCCCGCGCATAGCTGCTTCAGCGGCCGAGGCGTCGGCCCTGCTCGCGGCCGCACTCGGTGATTCTCGCCTCGGCATCAGTGTCGAGGCTCCGGGCGAAGAAGCCATGCGGGCTCCCCTGCAGGGCGTTGCCGTTGCACGCGCCGACGGCTCTGTCTTTTACATTCCCGTGCGGGCATCAGGCGAAGCCCCCACCGCAGTCCTTGACCTGCGCGCTCGGCGTTTTTCCGCCCCCGCCGGCACACGCC
>CAMWNG010000036.1 GCA_947175575.1 uncultured Bacteroidales bacterium
TCTTGTCGGCAGTCCATTGGCCGATACGCTGATAGATTTCCTGTTTGTGACGGTCGCGGGCGTCTGCTGTGTTGAAGTCAGGATTGGTGAGCCAGTCCTCGAAACCAAATGCCTTGCATGCGAGTTCGAAGTCTTTTGCACCGCGCTGCAGGATGATGTAAACATAGTTGTTGGCATCGATAGCGGAGTCCATGTCGCCTGCGGGTTTACATTTGTAAGTCCAGCCAAGCACGCCACCGCCTTCGATATTACCCGAACGAGGCACACAATCGCCGAATTTTCCGTTGGGGTACTGCGGGAACTGGGTAAGATAACCGATCTTGTCAAGTGTGAGCTGGTCACGGGTCTTGATACGGCAGAGATTCAGGCACGCATTGTGCATCGACTGATATACATAGCATCCTTCGCCTGTGATGTGACGCTGCTGAAGAGCGGCGAGCAGGCCGATAAGGAGGTGCATACCGGTGTTCGAGTCACCGAGGGCAGCGCCTGACTGTGTGGGGATGTTGTATTCTCCTTCGAACCAACCGGTGGTTGAAGCGGCTGCGGCTGTCACCTGTGCGATAGGTTCGTAAGCCTTGAGGTTCGCATATTTGGATGATACGGGGAAACCCTTGATCGTACCGTAGATACACTTAGGATTGATCTTGTGAACCTCTTCCCAGCTGAAGCCGAGTTTGTCCATTGCGCCCGGATGGAGGTTTTCGACAAAGATATCGGCTGTTTTCAGAAGTTCGGTCAGAATCTGCTTGCCGTCGGGAGTTGCGGCATCAAGAGTGAGCGACTTTTTGTCTGAGTTGAGCTGAAGATAGTAGTAGGAAGGGAGTTTGGGATTGAACTGAAGTTCATTACGGGTTGCATCGCCCACACCGGGACGTTCGATTTTGATTACGTCGGCACCAAGCCAGGCGAGCATCTGTGTACAGGAAGGTCCTGACTGAACCTCGGTGAAGTCAATCACCTTTATACCTTGAAGAGGAGCTGTGTTCATTTTCGTGAGGTGTTTTAGTTAGTGAATTTTAGGTTGTTTGATATTAATAACCGACGGGGGTGAAAAAAGTTCGATTATCTGAAAAAGTTTATTTTCCTTGCTTATAACTTTTCACACGACAAACTTTACATAAAACAATAAGTGTGTGTGGTCCTTAAACCACACACACTTATTGTTTTAGCGGGGGAAATTTTATTTATTTTTTTCCATCTGGCGTTCGATGGCTTCGAGAGCCATATCGAGAGCTTCTTCAAACGAATCGGCAACTTTATCGGCCACGTACTCGTCCTGCTGAGGAACAGTGACTTTGACAAGCGCTTCCTTATTATTTGAAGTTTCGGGTTTCACTACCTTCAGTGTGACATCAACTGCAGAGACAGCGGGAAAGTGACGCACGAGGCGATCGGCTTTCTTGTTGATGAAAGCTTCGAGCTTCTCCGAAGCATCGAAGTGGATTGCTTGAATACGTAGATCCATAGTCATTGTTTTTGTGCGCGGGGATGCGCATGTTCATAATTAGTTAGTAACTCTTTATAGGACAGGTGGGTATAAAGTTGTGTCGTGGCCAGCGAAGCATGTCCGAGCAACTGTTGTACCGCTGTTATTTCTGCATCACAATTCAACATATCGGTGGCGAAGCTGTGGCGGAGCACATGCGGCGACTGTTTGCGGGCTGTAGTGTTACCACGCAGTTCATCGTGCACTACTTTCCGCAGGTCGGCGTATGTGAACGGCTTGCCGCTCTCTCTGAGCAAGAGACTGTCGCACAGGTCCGACGGCCGCATCGGTATGTAAAGGGCAAGCAGTTCATACAACTCCTGACCGAAAGGAATTATTCTTTCTTTATTACGTTTGCCGAGTACTTTTAGTTCACGACCACGCATGTCAATGTCGCGCAATGTAAGTCCGACGAGTTCGGACGCACGCATACCCGTACTATAAAGGATATTTATAATCAAACGGTTGCGTACTTCGGCAAAGTTCTCCGCATCGAAAGGCGCGTCAAGAATTTCTTTCATTTCGTCCGGCTTGACTACCGATGGCAGAGTCTTGGGCATACGGGCTGTGACAAGGTCGGCCGCAGGATTGCCGGCCACGAGTCCTCTGCGTTGCAGGTAGCGGAAAAAAGCTCTTAATGTCTGCACTTTTCGCCGTATCGAACGAGCACCCACTCCTTCGGAGGCGAGCGAAGCCACCCATAGGCGAAGGTCGGTGATATCGGCCGCGGCCGGATTGAATCCGTCACCGAAATTTGCGCAGGAATAAGTGTGCCACTGCCTGAGGTCGTTACCATAGGCCCGCGCGGTGTGAACAGACATGTTCAGTTCATATCGCAGATGATTCAGGAAATCGCCATACAAATCAGACATAGGCTTAACCGAATCAGTCAAACACGCCATCTACGGATTCTTCCACCTCGACCTCTTCAATCGGCGCGCCGAATTCCTTATCGCACAGACTCACGTCTGCCGGGAAATTGAAGCGTTTATTCTGGTCATAAGGCAGATGCGGGTCGGCATACACTTTAGAAATATACTTGCCGTAGATAGGAAGAGCCATCGACGCACCCTGACCTTCAGCCATTGAGTTGAAGTGGATGTAACGCTCGTCGCCTCCAACCCACACTCCGCTCACAAGGTCAGGAGTGAATCCCATGAACCATCCGTCGGCGTTGAAGTTGGTGGTACCGGTCTTGCCACCCATCTGGGCGGTGATATTATAAGGAGCGCGACGCAGGCGGTTACCGGTACCACCGTCAACCACATTAAGCAGCATGGATAATATTCGGTAGTAGCCTTTTTCGGTTATCACCTCGGTCTGGGTGGGCGTAAAGTCAGATATTATATTGCCGTTGGAATCAGCGATTGCTGTCACAAACATCGGATTTGTGCGCATGCCGCGGTTAGCGAAAGCACTGTAAGCAGTCACCATTTCCTTGACCGACACTTCACAAGGGCCGAGACAGAGAGAGAGCACGGCCGGCAGTTTGTTGGTGATGCCATAGGAATGCATGCGTTTTACCAATTCGGCGGGAGAGAGCTGAGCCATGAGGCGTGCGGATATCCAGTTGTTGGAGTTTGTGAGGGCCCAACGGATATCCACCATCTCACCTACGCGCGCATGTCCGGCGTTTCGCGGACTCCAGGGACGTCCGTTCTCGTCGTAGAACGTAGGTTGTTCGTTGAGTAGGAGGTCACAAGGAGTGAAATCGCTCTCCATTGCGTATGTATATAGGAACGGCTTGATCGTTGAACCGATCTGACGGCGACCGGTCGACACCATGTCATACTGGAAGAATCGGAAATCCGGACCGCCCACGTATGCCTTGACATGACCATTGGTCGGATCCATTGACATGAAGCCCGTGCGGAGGAAACTCTTGGTGTAAAGAATAGAATCGCGCGGTGTCATAACTGTATCAATCGGACCGGAATAGCTGAACACGACCATATCGACGGGAGTATTGAACTCTGCATCGATCTGCGCCTGCGACTTGCCGGCCAGACGCGCTATGCGGCTCCGTTCGCTCTGGCGTATGGCGGTCTCGATGAGTTTCTCTCGCGTGGAGGATGAAAGCTCGGCCGGATTTGACGTATAGGGTGCCGTTGATGAATTCCGTTTCTCCCGGAAGAAACTGTTCTGCACGCTTTGCATGTGTTCGGCCACAGCCTGCTCGGCGTAAGTCTGCATCCGCGAGTCTATGGTGGTGTAGATACGTAATCCGTCGGAATAGATATCGTATTTGGTGCCGTCAGGCTTGGGATTCTTCTCAATCCAACCGTAGAGGGGATCCTGCGCCCATGCGATCGAATCATCAGTATAGCGCTGAGTGTCCCAAGACGGATAATCCGACCTAACAGGGCGCTTGGCCGTAAGATAACGGCGAAGCTCTTCACGGAAATAAGGGGCGAGGCCTTCCTTATGGTCAACACGATGGAAGTCAAGTACGAGAGGCTGTTCGGAGAGTTCGCGCAACTGTTCGTCGGTCAACATCCCGGCCTTGTTCATCTGTTCCAATACCACGTTGCGGCGTCCGCGCGTGCGTTCCGGATGACGCACCGGGTTATAATAGGACGGATTCTTCACCATGCCGACCAATGTGGCGGCTTCGAGCACGTCAAGATCCTTGGCTTCCTTGTTGAAATACACCTTGGCCGCACTCTTGATGCCAACGGCGTTGTACAGAAAATCGAACTGGTTGAGATACATCTTCAAAATCTCGTCCTTTGAATAATATCTCTCGAGTTTTACGGCAATCATCCATTCAATCGGCTTCTGCATGGCGCGGGCGATAAATCCGTTGCTTTCAGGTGAATACAACTGCTTCGCAAGTTGCTGCGTGAGCGTGCTCCCGCCACCTGCGTTTTTCTGCCGCAGGAGAACGGTTTTTATCACGGCACGGGTCACAGCCTTGAGATCGATGCCTGAATGCTCGAGGAAACGGGCGTCCTCAGTGGCTATAAGGGCATCCACAACATTAGGGGAAATCTCATCGAGATCGGCATACACTCGGTTTCCGGAATTGCGGAAATAACGGCCAAGTTCCTGCCCGTCGGACGTCATTATTACAGACGCGAATTTATCCTGAGGATTACGCAGTTCTTCAACCGGAGGCATATAACCCACTATACCGTTATAAACCAGAATGAAAAACAGTATCAGGGTCACAATTCCTATTCCGAATATCCACCACAGCACCCGCATGATGCGGCGTCCGCGGCTGACAGGGCGGGGTCTGCGGGGCTTTTTATGTCTGTCATCGTGGTTATCCTGATGGATATCTTTATCTGTATCAGTCATATAGAGTTCGGAGTTGCACTTTTGTCATTATGAAACACAAAGTTACAAATTTCCCGCAATAATCCAATCGCACGAGCTGTAAAAAAATGAAAAAACCGGTTTCGACAAGTGAAATCATCGAAACCGGATTTGTTCAGAAAAATTTCGACCACCGACACTTCCGACGGCCGAAATCCTATTATTTCTTCATCAGCAGGAATCTTAGCGGACGATCGACACGTGCCGACCAGGCACTTTCTTCGTGCGGTGCGCCATAGTCGATGTAACTATCGAGGTTTTCTCCGTAGGTATAGCCTTTCTTCTGCGCTATCAGCAAAGCCTGAGTCTCCCAGGGACCGTAGTAGGCATCGATCGTGGATGTACCGTGGTCAAAATAGATTCTGTGAGTCCCGGGATCGGGAAGGTGTGTTTCCACAAAATTCATCATGGCATTTCCGAACCTGTCACCGGCTTCAAGTGTTCCGTACCAATGGGTTGACAGACACCCTGCACCACCGAAAACCTCCGGCTTCATGCACAACAGATAGAGCGACATAAGGCCACCCATGCTCGAACCCATCACCATGGTGTTCTCGCGGTCTGACAGTGTTGAATAACGGGAATCTATCATCGGTTTGAGTGTGTTAACTACAAAATCGACATATTGATCTCCCAAAACCGGCATACCTTTGAGCTTCACCTCGGCCATGAGATCCTCAAGACCCGCATCTCGGACGGCTTCGACAGGCATCAGCTGCGACACCCTCCGGGCAGGATCGCTATGTATGCCGACGATAATCATCCCGGGAATCTGTTCTTCGGCAATAAGACGGCAGGCCGCACGATCCATCTCCCAGGACTGACCGTTCCATGTGGTAGAGGCATCGAACAGATTCTGTCCGTCGTGCATATACACGACCGGATATTTTGTTTCGGGATTGTAATCGGCCGGAAGCCAGACGTCCACATCGACTGAATCTCCAAGTTGTGGCGAGACAATAGACAGGCGTTCCACCACTCCGCAATCGGCACGTTGCACGGGGGAGGCGGCGTATGCGTGACAGCAGGCTGCGATGATAGCCAACACAGTGACAATATAATTTCTCATCATTTTGGCTTTTATTCCTGGTGTGCCGGACGCAGCAGGTCGTTAACAGTCTTGACAGGATTAAAGGTGGAAGATGGCACTTCTACAAAGATAGTGTTCCAGTCGCTCATCGCGCCATTCCAGAGACCGGGAAGTTCCAGAGCGCGCAGCTCGCGTCCTTCGAACGATTTTGAGGATATGAATCCTGTGTCAGGATCAACATACTTCTCGAGTTCATAACGGCTGCCATCGGGACGCTTTATGTAGCACACCAGATCTACCGGGTTGAAATGAGTAGCCTTTTCAAGCATCTCTTTTGATGCAGGATCAGTCATATCAATCTGTGTCGATTCAAGAATCTGTGGTGATGAACTACCGTCAGGATTTACGGCGAGGAACGGGCCGCCACCGGGTTCACCGTCGTTGCGGACCATGCCGCACACGCGCAGCGGACGGTCAAGTTTGGCTATCAGGAGTTCGGCCAGTTCGACATCGGACAGCGAGTCAAACAGCGGAGTATCAATGCAAAGAGTGTTCCGCAGGAATTTCACGATCTCATCAAGCGCGGCGCGGTCATAGAGTCCCTCGCGTAGAGTGAACAAATATTTTTCGATGCGGTCATGCGCGAGGATGAGTTCGCCCGCAAGCACCTGTTTGAACTGTACGGTCGAATCACGACGGGAGTCAGGCACGACGTTGTCGATGTTCTTTATGAACACCACCGCGGAATCCATGTCACCGAGATTAGCGATTAACGCTCCATGGCCGCCGGGACGGAACACCAGATTTCCGGCCGAATCGCGGAAAGGCTGACCGTCGGGAGTTGCAGCGAGCGTGTCTGTCGAAGGTTTCTGTTCCGACAGTGATATATTGTATTTTATGCCGTAGCGTTTTTCCATCTCTGGAACGACGGCTTTAATCTTTTCTTCAAAAAGTCTGCGATGATCTGCGGAAACGGTAAAATGAAGATTCACGACACCGTGCGAAGCTGCCGTCTGCGCGCCTTCTACGAGATGCTCCTGCAAAGGTGTCCGGGTGGATCCGTCGGCGTAGCGGTGGAAGGTGAGCATGGCTTTTGGAAGCGCTCCGTAATTGAGACCATCGGGCAGAATAATTGCACCTATCAGCTTGCGGAGCTGTCCTTCTGATTTAAGTTCCGCCGGAGTTTTCCCGTAGAGTCTTACTGTAGCCTCGGTCAATTCGGGAAGGAATGGCAGTTGGTCGAGATGAGCGACGAGTTCGGCGACCGGTTTACCTTCCGGAGCCACATCAGAGTCGCCATTGACAAATTCAAACAGAGCCTTGAACATGCGTGACGCAGCGCCTGACGCGGGCACGAATTTGGCCACCTCACCGCCATCCTCGAGATATTTCTTCCAACGGGCTACAGCGAGTTCCTGCTCATGTGAATCAAGTTTCTTTATACCTGCATCCACAGTGGCACTACCGCGTAATGTCAGATAGGGAAACCCCGTGCTGAAACGCTTCATCTGCGCTTCGGCGGTCGCAACGCCGATACCATGACCAGCCATCTGCTTGATATCATTTTCAGTAAACATTGTGTTTTATGGTTATTAGGTTTGTGTTATATCAATATCAACGCGTGAAACGCTTAATTAGATTATACGCGGGTAAGATTCCCAATTGTCCTGCGCGTGAAAGATCGGCGAGTCCGAGTCGTTCATTGCCGAGGGAAAGATATATGTAACCGCGATTATACCATGCCTCACCCATGTCGGCATGACATTCAATGGCGCGGTTGAGGGCTGCGAGTGCCGAAGTAAAATCCTGAGCTTCGATGTGGGCTACCGCCTTATTGTACCATGCCTGGGCCATATTAGGCGAACGGTCGAGCGCCGCAGTCAGATCGGTCAACGCATCATCAAGATATTTGCGCCGCATGGCTGCACGGGTTGCAGCATCGGTGGTGTCGTCACCCGATTTATCGTTTTCTGCTATCTGCCACTGATGATACTCCGCCTGAGCCCGCAAAAGATGTGCCGCGGCCACCCCGGGCGTAAGTTCAAGGGCTTTTGTGAAATCGCGTGCGGCAGACGCATAGTCGTGAATAGTCATATAATCGAGTCCCCGACCGATATAATCAATGGCGCGGGCATTTCCCTCTGACATAGCGAGATTATATTGCTCGATGGATTTGAAATGACGTTCACTCTCATCGGCGGTCAACGGCGACACATCTCGGGTGACACGAAGCAGCCCGCGGAGCATCCGGGTCGCGTTCAGGTCATCAATTTCTTTAGTGTAATATGTATCGGGGCGCAACTCGTTGTCGGCCGCATAATACACCACCTCAAGCCAACCCAACGGCTCGATGCTGAGATTGCGGTCCTGCACTTTTCCGCGGATAGCGGTATTGTTATACTCTTCCTGAATATTCGCATTGTCATCCACCGTGAGCAAGGAGGCGAAACGTCGCGCTGTCTCCTCATCGGAGGGAACATGATGACCGGGACGATCTTCGGGTTGAACATCGGCGCCGGTAATCATTCCACCGAGTTTCTCCCGGCGTCGGGCAGCCTCGTTCACATTTTTAGAGAGCTGCATGCCACGGTTATAGTCGCGCTCAGCCGCACGCATATCCCCGGCTTCATAAGCAAACCGGCTGCGCATGAAGTAAGGATCGGGTAATTCCGGCACTTCGGCTATCACATAAGATATATCTTCGATGGCCTCACGGTTACGGCCTTTGGCGTTGTTGACCACAGCACGGTTATACCTCGCACGGGAATCTGACGGATTAAGCTCAATCAGCCGGTCAAGGTCGGCGAGAGCGCGGTCGTTGGCCTGAGTCTCCATCTCAAGAAGGGCACGGTTGAAGAGAGCCGTCGTATTTAGCGGTTCGAGCTGCAAGGCATATTCATAGTCGGCCATCGCACCGAAATAGTCATCTTCTTTGTAACGCAGATAGGCACGGTTAATGTAGAGACCGGCAACTCTGGGGAGCAGTTTGACGGCTTCGTTCATGTCATCGAGAGCCCGGGCGAAGTCCTGATCGCGGTGAATGGCTATATCCGCACGGAGAATATATGCGTTTGCCGCACTTTTGTTTATTGACAACGCTTTCTCGATATCGGCTGACGCTCCTACGGTGTCTTGCTGCTCAAGACGGAGCCTCGCGCGACCAAGATAGCCGGAATCATATCCGGGATAACTTGAAAGCAGGATACCGAAAGTGGAGTCTGCTTTTTCGAATTCGTGCATATCCTGCTCGGCCAGCGCCTTGTTGAACAGAAGCTGACGGTTGCGCGGCAGCAACTCCAGCGCGTGGTCATAGTCGGAAACGGCATCCGGGAGCCGGTCGAGATTCTGACGTGCCACACCGCGCACCTCCCATGCATCGGTGAGATAGGGGTTATATTCGATGGCGGTGGTAGCATCGGCTTCGGCTCCGGCATAGTCTTCGAGGTTAAGCTTGGCGATGGCTCTGAAAAGATATGGCTGCGCGAGATAAGGTTTAGACTGGATAACCCTGTTGAAATACTGTATCGACAACATGTAGTCCTCGAAATACAGCGCATTCTGCCCTACCCTCAGCACCTGATCAGTGTTAATCTGACCGAGAAGACCCGGGACGGTAGACAGAAAAAATATGATACAAGCCAAATATCTCATGAGAGTGCAAACTTACCAAAAAAAATCCGAACGGCATCATTCGGAAAGCTAAAAAATCAAAAACTATTTACCATACTGTATAAAAGCAATGTGACCTCCGGGAAAGTCCGGAAGTCACATGTAGGCGGTTCTTTTCTGAAACCGTCAGCTGAGGCTGGGTTTATTATTCAGCAGCAGCTTCGGTGGTAGCTTCAGCAGCGCATTCGCATTTTGCGCAAGAATCCTGAGCGCAAGAATCGTTGGTGCAAGAGTCGCACTTTGCGCAAGCGGTTTCTTCAACAACAGCTTCAGTTTCAACAACTGCAGTGGTGTCTGCGTTTTCAGCTGCTTTTTCAGCATTGCCGCAAGAGAACAGCGAAACGCTGGCTACAACGGCGAGCATAAGAACTAACTTTTTCATCTTCGTTGGATTTATATTATAGTTGAACAATTGTTTAGTGCTTCAAAAACGCCACAAAGTTACGTCAAAATTTTAATGTAGACAAACTTTTTTTGCAAAAAATTTCACTTGTTCATTAAACCTTTTCACAATACACTGACAAACAGCAAGTTAACTTTACATATCTTTTGCTATCGAATTAGCCATCTGAACCGCTCCGGTGATATGATCGCAGATATTCTCTTCTCCGATCAGCTTGTCGATACCGGCATCCTTCAACGAGGCGCGGACATTCGGGTTCACACCCGAAAGGACTATCCGGATTCCTTCTTTCTGCGATGATTTTATGAGCAATTCAAGATTATGAAGAGCAGTGGCATCAACGAACGAAACCTTGCGCATACGTATAATACGAACGATCGGTTTTTCTTCGCCCACGGTGGTTCGCATCATTTCATCGAATTTAGTGGCTATGCCGAAGAAGAACGGCCCGTCGATTTCATAAACGCTCACACCCTTCGCCACATCGAGCACTTCATGATTGGGACTGTCCGTACCCTCATCCACGTCAAGATGCTCGGAATAGGCACGTATCTGTGTATTCTCCATGACGCGACGCAGGAAAAGCACAACGGCCAGCAGCAAACCCAGCTCTATGGCAATAGTCAGATCAAAGATTATAGTAAGGAAGAATGTGACCGCAAGTACCGAAATATCGCTCTTCGGAGCATGGAAAATACCGACGATCGTTCTCCAGCCGCTCATGTTATATGCCACCACAATCAGCACAGCGGCAAGACAGGTCATAGGAACATAATTAATCATCGGCATCAGGAACAGGAATATCAGCAGAAGCACGAAAGCATGAACTATGCCTGCGACCGGGGTACGGCCTCCGTTAGTAATATTTGTCATGGTGCGGGCGATAGCTCCTGTGACCGGTATACCTCCGAAAAACGGTACGGTAAGATTGGCGATTCCCTGGCCGATGAGCTCGGTGTTGGAATTGGTGCGCGACCCGGTGATACCGTCGGCCACGGTGGCCGATAAAAGACTCTCGATAGCTCCGAGTACCGCGATGGTGAATGCCGACGGCAACAACATGTTGATCGTAGCCATGTTGAGAGTGAATCCGTGCGGAGCGGGAATGTCTGTGGGCATATTGCCGAAACGGTCACCAATGGTCTCGACATGATACCAGTCGGTACAGGTGCTCAGAAGCCATGAGCCGAACGTAACGAGGACTATGGCGATCAGCGCACCGGGAAGCTTACTTGAGATTTTAGGAGTGAGAATTATGATTAGAAGCGCCACCAGCCCCGTAACGAGGGTAACCGGATCGATATGGTCGAGGTTACTGAGAATCATGCCCCATTTGGGAATGAACTGTCCGGGGATATCACGCAGTCCAAGGCCGAAAATATCGTTCATCTGTGTGGAAAAGATTGTAACGGCGATACCGGCCGTGAATCCCACCACAATAGGATACGGTATAAACTTGATGACAGTGCCGAGACGGAAAAGGCCCATAACGATAAGAATAAGTCCGGCCATTGCCGTAGCTATCGCGAGCCCCTGAAGACCAAACTGGGCGATAATATTGTACACGATGATGATGAACGCACCGGTCGGCCCGCCTATCTGAACTGAGCAGCCGCCGAAAAACGACACCATGAAGCCGCCGATGATGGCGGTGATAAGTCCGATCGTCGGGCTTACGCCGGATGCGATACCGAAAGCGATGGCAAGAGGAAGCGCCACGATGCCCACTACGATGCCTGCTATGACGTCCTCACGGAGCCGACGCATGTCGTAATGACGCAGTGCGCTGAATAATTTTGGACGGAAGTCCAATGCACCTGTAAGATTCATTTTTTACCTAAGAATAATGATTGGAGCTGCAAAGGTACGAAAAAAGTTCGGAACTTAAAAATTCTTAAAAAAACCGGTCCGGCGGAAAGAATCCGTCGGACCGGTCAGAACCTGATAATCAGGGAAAATTATTCAGCGGGATTGAGGAGGATGAGCTGGAAATTGTTCTGATCACGGAGCTGACGCCAGAAAGCGGTGAGGTCGTCGGCGGTCACGTTGGCGATAACTTCTGTAATTCCGTTGAACACGTCCACGCCGTTGAGGTCGGTGGCAGACATAGCTTCGATCCAACCGGTGTTCTCCTCTGCGTCGGAAAGGGCTTCCTTGGTCAGATATTCTTTTACACGATTGAGTTCGTCGGGAGTGATTTCTTTACCCATATCGTCAAGTATCACGCTGATAGCGGCCAGAACATCCTCGCGCATTTCAGGTTTCATCGGGAAGGGAATCTGAACAATGGTGTTTACAGGGCTGATACGGCTGAGATTTGCACCGGCGCCGATAGAATATGTAGCACCCATTTCTTCACGCACCTTGTTGAGCAGACGGTTGCCGAGAATCTGTGACACCATTTTGGACATCACTTTGTTGGCGGGAGTAAATTCTTCATTGCCTGAGATAAAATAGAATGCCCATGTCTGGGGAGTAGACATTGCCATGGATTTCTCGGTGGTCTTGTTTCCACGGGTCGGAATGTAGAGAGGATTGCTCAGGTCGGCTTCCTTGACGGGAGCGGCAGGAAGAGTAGCGATGTACTGCTCCATAAGGGGTTTGAAGGTGTCGAGGTCGATGTTACCTACAAAATAGAAAGTGAAATCGGCCGCGTTGGCAAGCATGTCTTTGACGATGCCGTCAGTCACTTCCGAATCAGCCGCGTCGATAATAGCGGTGCTGATCATCTGCATGGAGGCTGCGGGATAGAGAGTGCTCTTGATAAGCGATGAGAAAGCATAGTCGGGAGTGGCTTCCTGATTGGCGAGCACACCTTTGAACATATTCTGAGCTGCCTGGAATTCATCGGGGAACATGTTGAATTCGGTGAAGTTGGCATAGATCAGTTCCATCAGAGTGGGAAGATCCTGCACGGTGGACGTACCCGCAACTTCACGGTTGTAAGGACCGAAATCAATGTTCACACTCACCTGTTTGCCCTGAAGATACTTGGCCAGATCGCTCTTGGTATATGTACCGAGACCGTGATAGCCCATCGAATAAGGCATGAAGATGATCGAGGGAGCCTTGTCCTCGGGCAGAACACTGTAACCGCCCTTGGCCATAGCAGCAAACTGAATTTCGTTATCTTTGAACTTGGTGGGTTTTACGACAACCTTGACACCGTTAGAAAGAGTGAACACGGTTGCATCCCACTGTGCGTTATGCTCAGAAGATACGATGGTGCCGGGAGCAGGGAGCGAGGGCAGGAGGGGTTCGTCCTTCACCTCGTCACGGTAAGGTTCGAGAGTCTCGGATTCGACAGCGGCGATAGCCTGACCGACCTGTGCGTCGGTAGGATTGGTGAAGCCTTCAGCCTCGGGAAGCATCATGAGAACCACACGGTTGTCGGGAGTTATAAGCTGGGGAAGGAGCATATTGATCTGTTCCAGAGGAATCATCTGAGTCATTGCATCCATCATCTGCTTTTCAAGTTCGATGCCGGGGATAGGATCGTTATCGATGAAAGCACGCACATATTCGTTGGAGTAATTTTCCGTGGGGATATTATTGCGCGAATCGTAAAGGTTCTGATAACGTGAACGGATCTCTGCATTTGCACGTTCGAATTCGCCGGGAGTGAAACCACCCTGAGCGGCACGGAGCACCTCGCGGTATGCGGCCTGAAGAGCACCGGCGAGATCGCCGTCTTTACCGATTACCTGAATCTCAAGGGCGTCTTTAGTGCTGGAGAAGAAGAAATCAGCTATATCTACGGACGCCTGAGCAAATGGTGCATCGGGCTTTGAGGCGATGTCGCTAAGACGGTGGTTGAGCATTTTCTTTACAACCTGAGTCATGTATTCAACCGGATAGAAAGCCTGAGTGTTGCGGAGTTCTTTCGGAATGAGTTTATCCGTCTTGAAGTACATCAGAGCGATAGGAGCGGTCTGTTCGGGGTCGCTGCCGATGGCGAAAATTGTGCCTTCGTTGTCAGCCACGGGAACATAATAGCGTTCCTTGGCGTTTTCAGGCATCTTGATGGGCGAGAAAATTTCTTTGATCTTGCCCTCGATGTAGTCGACATCGATGTCACCTACGACAATCACGCCCTGCTGGTCGGGACGATACCATGTGTGGTAGTAATCAACGAGAGCTTCGGGAGGGAAGTTGTCCACGACTTCCATAGTACCGATAGGCAGACGAACGCCGTATTTGTTGTCGGGATAAACTATGGGGAGAAGATTCTCGAGGATACGCATCTGGCCAACCATCGAACGGCGCCATTCTTCATGGATTACACCGCGTTCGGCATCGATTTCTTTGGGATCGAGTGTGAGTGCGCACGCCCAGTCGTGAAGGATGAGCAGGCAGGAATCCTGAACGCTCTTGCGGGCAACGGGAACCGACGAGATGTTATAGACAGTTTCGTCAACCGAAGTATAAGCATTGAGGTTGTAACCGAATCTTACACCGATTGATTCGAGATAGTTGATGATACCCTTTTCGGGAAAGTTCTCGGTGCCGTTGAAGCACATGTGCTCCAGGAAGTGAGCCAGACCGCGCTGGTTATCTTCCTCAAGGATTGAGCCTACTTTCTGCGCAATGTAGAAATCTGCCTGTCCCTTGGGAGTTTCGTTGTGACGGATGTAATAAGTGAGACCGTTAGGGAGCTGGCCTACACGAACTTCAGAGTCCACCGGCAGCGGGGGAAGCTGGGGCATCTCCTGAGCGAAAACGCCGACAGCAACAGCAAGGCTCATAGCGAGAGCGATGCAACGCTTAAACATTTTGTTCATTGTTTTTTTATATTGGTTGTGATATGATTCTGCATATTCAATTCGACTATTTAGACGTCAAAAGTACAAAAAAATGACACGTGATAGCGTTAAAATAAGTTAACACACAAAAAGCCGGACCGCATAGGTGAAATACGGCCCGGCGAATATTGTGTTTAATGCCATCAGCGAAGATGAAAAAGAGTGAGTCCGTAAGGCGTCATCAGATCCTGCAACTGATAACCCTCAAACGGCACGGAAATCTCACCCTGCGAGTGCGACCCTACTTCAAACGACTGATAGACAAACACCATCTCGTTTGTAAGTGAGATATAGAAGTTGCCATCGGCCGGCAAAGCGGTTATTTCTGTAGGCCCGATGGCCGGGGCGAGATGAAGCGCGCGGCCTTTTATAAGTTCAACGAGCATTTTGAGACCGTCGGGAGTGAAGATATCATCGAGTGTGACAATTTTATTGTCATCAATGTCGTAGGTGAAGAAGCGCGTCGAGGTCATACCGTTGGCATCTGCGGGAGCCATTATCTCACGTGTCACAAGATAGGTAAGTCTGTCAGCCGTAAGGTTGAAGATACTGCCGGTCACTACAGCGATTCCGTCGCCTACGGCATTGGTGGCCTCGCTTGCGGGAAGCTGCATTGTATTGTAGCCATACTCCGAAGCTGTCTCGACAAAGAAGCGGTTCATGGCTTCAACCGGAGCGGCTACGGTATCGAAGGCCGCTTTCAATATGGAGTCTTTCAGCATGGCGGCATTTTTGCCGTATATGGTCTCGGGGAGGACAAGGGAGGCGGAGTCGAACATTACGAGATCTTCATCCCTGTTGTAGTCGGCACTTGATCCGTCAAGGCGATAAGCGGCTTTACCGGAAACGACAGAAAATTCCATAGTCGGATTTCCCGATGTCTTTCTTGTGTCGCACGATCCGGTAGACAGAGTAAGTACAACACCGACAGTCAATAGGCATAGCAGTCTGGTAGTTTTCATTTCGGACAATATAAAAGTGTTATGTTAGTGTTAGTATTATTATAATGTGTGAACGTCGAGATGCGTAAAATGTTTCGGTATTTGAATGTTAAAGCGTGTTAACCGGTTGCACAAAAACACCGGACAATACATAGAAGTCCGGTGTTCATGGTTACGATTCAATGTTTTCTGTACTTGGAGGAGGAGGGAGTAGCTTGATTTCGGCAGGAGCGATATCCGTCTGGGCAGTTGCGTCGGATGCAGCATCCTCCTGTTTCTGCTTGGGTTTGGCTCGGCGACGGCGTTTGGGTTTTGGCGCGTCAGTAGTGTCATCTTCAGCAGAAGGGGATGTAATTTCTGATTTATCTTCCACAACGGCCTGCATGTCATCTGATACGTCAGGAACGGCTGAATCTGCGGACGTATCACCATCGGTGACTCCGGACTTTTTCTTGCGACGGCGGCGTTTCTTTGCCGGTGCGGACGTCTGATCTCCGTCAGGGGTGATATCAGTGTCGGAGTTTTGGGAACGCTCCACCGTATCGGTTACCCCCTCGGCAATCTCAAGGTCAGACAGACCTTCGGTGGCGGGATCCTGAGTGCGCTTGCGGGTCTTGTTGTTGACTTTATCGGCGGTTGAGGCGTTCATGTCCTTTTCCTCCTTAAGATCAATCTCGTTATGATCCTTGTCTATCACCCGATACTGCAGGTATGCGAGCGACTCGTCAGGCAGCACCTTGAACACCCGTCCGAACTTACGGCGCCAGCGTCCGTAGAGGGATGAGAATATTCCACGTTTTATGTACGCGTCGACAAACGGATGCACATACATGATGAAGTCGCGCAGCTCAAGTGTGTTGACCACATATTCGAGTTTCTCGGCGAGCGTGTCGGTAAACAGCAGCGATGGCTGAACCACCCCCTTGCCAAAGCATGAGGGACAGGTTTCCTCTGTGGTGATGGTAAGAGCGGGCCGAACACGTTGACGCGTGATTTGCATAAGCCCGAACTTACTGAGGGGCAGTATATTATGCCGAGCCCTATCGTTCGCCATGATTTCACGCATATGTTCGTAAAGCTGCTGACGGTGTTCGCCCTTGCTCATGTCAATGAAATCCACCACGATGATGCCGCCCATATCGCGCAGACGAAGCTGACGCGCGATTTCATCGGCGGCCCGGAGATTCACTTCGAGTGCGTTGGTTTCCTGGTCGTTGCTCGCCTTGGTGCGGTTTCCGGAGTTCACATCCACCACATGGCACGCCTCCGTGCTTTCGATGATGATATAGGCTCCTGACCGGAAAGAGACGGTCTTGCCGAAAGAAGATTTGATCTGGCGGGTGATACCGAATGCGTCGAATATCGGTTGAGGATTCTGATACAGTTTGACTATGTCGCGCTTGTCGGGCGAGATCAGACTCACGTAATTCTGAATCTGAGCATGCGTTTCAGGATGATTTACATGAATAGCCTCGAATGATGGGCTGAACACGTCCCTGAGCATTCCGACCACACGACTCTCTTCCTCGAAAATCAGCGCAGGAGGTGTGGAGCGCTGCGCTTTAGCCATAGCGTTCTCCCAGCAACCGAGCAAGGTCTTGAGTTCGTTCACCAGCTCGGCTGCGCGCACGCCTTCGGCCGATGTGCGCACAATCACGCCAAAATTAGCGGGCTTGATGTTCTGGATAAGATATCTCAGACGCATTTTTTCCTCCGTGCTCTTTATCTTCTGCGAAATGGATATCTTGTCGCTGAAAGGTATGAGCACCATGAAACGCCCGGTGAAATGTATTTCAGTGGTAAGACGCGGCCCCTTGGAGGATATCGGTTCTTTTACGATCTGTACAAGCAGTTCCTGACCCTGGGTGAGAGCATCGGTGATCTTGCCGTCCTTGTCAATGTCGGGCAGGAGAGTCATTTTGTCAAGGGCGGGCACCCGCTTGCGGTCGCCCCCGAGCAATTCGGTCACATACGCCTTGTACGACGCGTAATGCGGACCCAAATCCAAGTAATGCAGAAAAGCATCTTTCTCGTAACCCACGTTTACAAAAGCGGCGTTCAGACCCGGCATGAGTTTCTTGACCTTGGCCAGATATATGTCGCCGACAGCGTATGCGTTGTCGCGCGACTCCTTCTGAAGTGACACCAGTCGCGAATCCTCAAGCAGTGCTATTGACACGTCTTTGGCCTGTACGTCTACAATAAGTTCACTTTTCATGGATTACGGGTAATGTTATTTTCCTGATGTTATGATTGTCTTGAATCGGTTTGGTGACGCAACGAGACATCCCTGTCCGGAAAGTAGATGCGTCACAATTAATAATTTCAGAATATGTACAAAGGACAAATATGATGTTCTCCGGTGAGAGTCTGCCTTTCACGGAGCGATTTTACAGATAATCGAATCATATCAGTCCTTTGTAAAACTCCGGAAGATTGTCGCCGGAGTTGAAAGCGTACCGCTATCGCGGCTTATTTCTTCTTATGACGGTTCTTGCGAAGACGTTTTTTACGCTTATGGGTAGCCATCTTATGGCCTTTACGTTTTTTTCCGCTGGGCATATCGGCGATATTTTAGGTTAATAATTTGAGTTGATTCTTATTTTGATACAAAGAGCGTTTAACTCTTATTTCATGTCCTTGACTTCATCCATGAACACACGTGCGGGCTTGAACGCAGGAATCTTATGTTCAGGAATCATGATGGTTGTATTCTTGGAAATGTTGCGTGCTGTTTTGGCAGAACGGGTCTTGACGATAAAGCTGCCGAAGCCACGGAGATAGACGTTCTCGCCTTCTGAAAGCGATTCTTTAACAACAGTCATGAATTTTTCTACTGTCTCAAGCACTACGGCTTTGTCGATACCGGTTGATTTAGCGATTTCGTTAACGATTTCTGCTTTAGTCATTGCGGAACTTTTTTATGATGTATATTGGTCAATAATAATATCTTGATTCCGGTGTCGCGTTAGGCCTCCGGAACTTTTGCAGCTGCAAATTTCGCAATTTTTTTTGAAACTGCAACTATAAATTCCTGAAATTCTACATTTTTTGTCCATTTAATACGCACGCAAGGCGCCTGCGGTCCTGATTACGGGCCACAGACGCCTTACTTGTATACGTACATTTACTCTTTGTCGCCGCTTTCGAGACGGTGATCGGCCGGCGTTTTCACGGGTTCTGCAACCGGAATATCGTCCTCTTTGGCCTCGACATCCTCAACGTGCGCATCTGACTCTTTCTCCTGTTGACGCTGCACTTCGTGTGCCGTATGTTCAACCACTTTCTCAGGATTCCTGTGATAATGGCCCAGCATGGCGGCCTCGATGACCGATGCCACTCCGAACAGCACAAAACTGATGCCGGCTGTAAGTACAACGGGCATGTCACCTGTATATTCGGGACGCAGGAAAACATAGACGGCTCCCCCGACCATGGCGGTCGGAATGATATACAGCCATCCCGGAAGGGTCACGGGACGTGCCCCGATAGCCAATATAAAATATTGATATACAGCTGCGAATAGGATCAGAATTCCAAACATTACCGGCACCAGACCCGCGAACGTCCCTTGGAATATGAGCATACATAAGCCCAGAATAACCGAGGCGGCGCAGGTGAGCCAGCTGAAAGTGGTGGACACGGCACTGTTACCGGAACCTTTCTTTCCGCGATGTTCGAAAATAAGAAGATTGAGCAGTCCGGCCACAATGAACAGGACTCCTCCCGTAATCACTACGCCTGAGGAATGGATGTCATTACGGAAAATGATAAGCAGCACGCCCGCAAGCGCGGACAGCAGAGCGGTGAGCATCAAAGATTTACCTTTCATAAGTCAATTTAGTTTGGGTACGTATTTATAACAAACGAGAATATGAAAAATGTCGAAGTCAGATGATTTTTTTGGTATTTTTTTGATAATCAAAATATTGGGTAATACCGAAATTTAGTGCTACCTTTGCAGAGTTTTTACAATGAATAAGCTTACCCCTTTCTCCGTTTTTCAGGAATAACTCTCATGAATAATCAAAGATTTTTTATTATAATACTCTTTGTTCTTGGATTTTACGCAGCCTTCGCGCAGGATCCGGTTGTGACGGTTTCAACCAAGATAGCGAATCAGGGCTCCTATGTGTCGGATTACAACTCTGAATTCAAATTAATTGACGGAAACACAGATCTTACTTGGACTGTACAAAATTTCAACAATAACAACAGTGCCTGGAACGATATACGCTGTGGATCAAGAGATGCCCCTACCACAGCTACGATTACCACGGATTTTGCAATTCCGGAAGCCATCGGAAGGGTTGTGGTGGACGTAACCCGATACAAAAGCGGCTCTACCAACAGGATGACCTCCATGGAGCTGTTGGTGTCACCCGAGGCGGACATGACGGATGCCTCGGTATATCAGGCCGACATTTCCATGCTGCCTGAGGCGGCAGGTACCCCGGTCAATATATCTATACCGGTAAATGAGCCGGAAGAAAACATGTATTACCAACTGAAAATCGAGATGCCGAAGGTATCGTCGGCCGGGGTTTTCTCGGTCAATTCGCTCAGCTACTATCCTGTGTCACCCGAACCCGTTGTGGGAGCCTATGACGTTTCGCTGGATTTCACAAATCAGGAATCACTCCTGCAAGCTTATATAAGCACAGGGAGCACTATAGCCCCCGGAAGTGAATATGCCGAAACGGGCACTAATAATCTCAACGGTGCATCGTTCAAGGTTGAAGACGTAACGGTCAGCCTCGATAAATCGGAGGGAACCATTGTTCCGAGATGGTGGGAGTCAAAAACGATAGCTCCGGAGCTCCGACTTAATCCCGACAACACTATGACGTTCCGTACAAACACCGACAATTGCTACCTGACAGAGGTGAAATTCGTTCAGGGAACATCCGCCGATTCCTATTTTAACGATCTGACCGCCAAGGCAGAAACCAACCTGGGTGCATCTGTCTTCACCGACCATAAATGGGCCGCTCCGGCCGATGATAAAATCACGGACCTTACTCTTACATTTGAGAATTACAGCCGCTGTGGTGGCATAAAAGTTTCGTATTATAATGCCAACGAGGGCATGTCAGGAGCGGCCACAATCGCTGTCGGACCTGAGGACGCGAATGTGTCCGAAACCGAATACTTCACTCTTCAGGGTGTGAAAACTGACCGCCGACACCTCACCACGGGGCTTTATATCACCCGCAGAGGCTCGGTCATGGGCAAAATATACATTAAATAAATATTAGCGCCGTGCAGGCACAGTAAACGCATCGCACACCCTACCCTCGCGGTCATAAAGGGTCATGACTATGCGATGCGGATTCACATCCATCAACATTGCCCCGACTGTCTTTGCGCCTTCGCTCCAGCGAGTCGAAATAATTTCTTCATTTGCTGCGAGCGGTTTAAGTTCGCGCCCGCGGCTGTCATCACTCGAAGAAGCCACCACATAGAAAGTGCCCCGCCCTGCGGCCACAGGTTTGCGGTCGCGGAGTGCGCGAGTGCGCAGGTAGGCATGGTTATTGCCGGAAATAGCCAGATCTACGCCGAGCCGGTCAAACACATCTCTGAACCGGTCGAGCTGACTGTCCGAGCCATCCGTACCGATCAGCCATTCGTAATGTTCCACCACCACAATATAGCGTGCCGGGTTGGCCGCAACCACGTTTTCCATCCATTCGAATACGGGGGCAAGGCTTTCCGCCGTCCTCATGGCCTCGTTGTTCAGCATCAGGAATAATACGTCACCGTATTTGAACCAGTACACCACGCCTTCCTGCCCGACATACCCGTTATGGGGATGAGCATGCGTATCACGGAAATATGCATCTGTAAGCTCCTTGTCACGGCTCATATTGTCATGGTTGCCCTGCACTGCTCCCCACATATAATTAATGTATGACGGCTGCTCGGACAATTCGGTCCAGTAATTATAGCTTCCGCCCCACGCACACTGGTCGCCCGGCGACAGCACCCAGTCAAATCCTCCCGACACACTGTCAAGCACCTCAAGCATCGCCATCGATGCATCAAGACGTCGCCACAGCGGGGAGTAGTGATGGAAGTCGCCGATTACAGCAGCTTTCCAGCTGTCAGCTCCGGCCGTACGGAAGAAACGGGGGTCGCTCACCTCCGTGTCAGTCCCTTCTCCGGTGACAATCTTGTATGAATACTTTGTGTCGGGCTTCAAACCCGTCAGCATTACAGAATGTTTGTCGAACACATGTCTTTCATAAACATCGGAATTATCTCCGAGTTTAGAGTTTATTGAATCGAAAGTGGTACAGAGATACCCCTCCGATGCTATCATTACCGTATCCGTGCCTTCTATAAGCTGAACGGCGGCGATTGTTCCGACGGGCGACGCCCAGCTTATACCCATACCGGTAGAACAATCTTCGCCGGGATTGGTGAATATCGTATGCGCCGGTTTCTCTGAACCCGTAGCCGGAAGTCCCGTGCCGTATCTCACAGGCTGGCCCGTGGCGGTTAAAATCGCACATATCATCGCCACACCCGGAATAAAATATTTTTTCATGGTAATTTTCAAAGTCAGTAATATACTCGCAAAGTTACGCCAAAGTTTTGGAATATGACGACTTCATTCCCACGGCTCTTTCATTTAACCTAGAATAAAGAGTATACCTCCCCTTACCCGGTTC
>CAMWNG010000037.1 GCA_947175575.1 uncultured Bacteroidales bacterium
ACGTAGCTACAGCTACGCTCCTTCATCACAAGGCAAAAATCTCTCGGCGATATGCCTCCTCAGCATTAACAAATATTGGGGAACAGGGTCTTATTACATGAGTGCCAGGCGGTTGTAAAAATAAAATCACACAATCGGTCCGATTGTTGTCGGCTCTCCTTCCGGATACAGTAACTTTGCGGTGAAAAACAAAATAATCCAAAATCTCAAAATTATGACAAACTCCACACTTACCCTTCAACCCCTCTGGATCAACCACATCGAACGCTTCCCGGAACGCATGCGTCCCCGGCTCTACGGTGCCCTCATCGCCTTCTTGCTCTACGGCACCCCCATTCCCGAGAAGCTCCTCCCCTACCTCGGCATAATCCTCGACCTCATCGACGCCGAAAAAGGCGACTCCCCCGATAACTCCAAGCCATCCGCAGCCCTCCCCGCTCCTGCCACCGCAATCCCCGCGCCTCCGGCTCAGGAGCTTGAATACCTCCGCGCTTTCACCAAGGCATGCTCACGCCGGTTCTGTCTGCAATACAAAATCGACCGCGAGACCTTCGACCGCGCGGCGCGGGCCATCGTGGACTACTGGCAGATAGGCTCCCTGCACGGAGGCCCGATCCTGCATGAATCGGAGGATCAGTTCTGGGTACACATAGCCAACGCCATGCAGTACGAATTCGCCATATGCCGACAGTTCCAACACGCCGGCAACCGTGTCTGACGTCGCTTTATTCAAAATTATTGTTGAATATTATATATTTTTTTGCAAAATCTTGCAATTGACAGAGGAAATAATTAATTTTGCGACTGATAACCAAACTTTCCATCTATGAAACATTCCCTGTTATTTCTACTTATCCTTCTAACGGCCTTACAATCCCTTAACGCGGCCGAGTTGACCCACACAGTCAATTTCGACCCTGACTTAGTGGAATTAAAACCCGACGTCAGCGACTCAATCCCAAATCCACAACAGACATTTGTCAAATACGCCACAATGACTGTTAAACCCTACCAAAATGGAGCACTCCTCCCTGCAACCGAAGTTAAATTTTCCGTTCCTTACAATGCTTATAACTTCCAATTGACGGCTGAGACTGGATCCATAGTGTCTTTTGAATTGAATGCTCCTATCGCAATATCTACGGAAAAAGATCGAACAGAAAATACTATCTCACCCTTAATCGCCATTGATAATGTTGGTTTTTTAGGTGGAAATAACAAAGTTGTCACAGTAAGTATACTACCTTTCTCTGTTGATAATCAAGGATCTCTTTTAACTCTTGCAACATCTGTTTCTTTCACTCTTTCTTGGGATTTATGGACACAGCAGTCAGAGTCTTTAGACATTATTAGTCCTAAAAGCTCTTATGCTCGCGCCTTAAGTCTCGAGGAACTCAAAGCTATTGTCGTCAATCCAGAAGACGCAACTTCCAATACAGCGCCGATTAAATCTAATTACACTACCGATCAACAAGATTATGAGTACATAATCATCACTCCTGCACGTTTATCCAAATCATTAGAACGTCTTGCCGCATTAAGACGCTTAAAAGGATTTGGATCCAAAGTATACACATTGGAAAATATATATTCCCTGTTCCCTAATGGCGACACCACATCAGGTATCAATGACGATGCTGGAAAAGTACGCGAATTTATTAAATATGCATACCAAAATTTTGGCACAAGATATGTCCTTCTTGCAGGGAAATACCCAGAGATGCCGATAAGGAAGTTTGTAAAAAATAATGCTTCCGCACCTTCTCTATATGGACAAAACACCGCACATTACCCAACAGATTTATACTTTGGCGATCTTAATGCAAAATGGACATACGCAAATGACCGTGAATGTTGCACTGTAGAACCTGATTATTATAGCGAAGTATATATCGGGCGTATACCTTTCAATAATATTGAAGATGTAAATAATTATATTGATAAATTAATTGTATATGAATTTAATCCTGGCAATGGAGATTATACATATCTATCAAAGGGCATTATGACTTACCAGTCGGAAAATGAGACGATGAAATACTACACAGAAGATCGTCGTGCCCCTTTTTTCGAACTCTTCAATAACGAAAATGGCAAACTGTTGTCAAACTACAAAGGTAAAAACATAATTGAATATATTAATAAATATCCGGCTGTTTCAATTGATTTTGTAGGGCATGGAAATCCAGGTAGTGTCGGAGTTGGATCGTTAGAAAAAGACGCTTACGGCGTCTTAGCACTAGAAGGGGAACATTGGTATCATCTACCTGAAAATTCAAACGGGCTCGATAATTTAACAAATAAGTGGACTCCAAGCTGGAGTCATAATATATCTTGTTCTTTGATACCCCCCGATACTATCAAGGAAGCTGTTTTTGAAAAAAATCCAGAAACTAATAAATCTGAATTTAAGAAATTACGCTTATTTAACGTAAAAAAAACATTTGGAGACTCCTACATTTTAGGCAAAGACTATGGCGGGGTCATTTTAATTGGAAATACACGATCCTCATACACCATCGATAGCGAATTTTTCCTATATAATTTCTATAAAAGACTTCTTTACGTCTACGACACTCCATCTATAAATCCGGAGACTATCTTTGCCGGTCAGGTAAATGATTATATTAGAATCCCGAATTCCATGATTGATATTGAAAGTCATCTGATGCATAATCTTTGGGGAGATCCTCTAACAGAATTTAGATGTGGAGAACCCACAATTATTAAAGTTATTTCTCAAAGCACCGGAGCATTATCAACGAATAAACTATCTGCCACAAAGAATGGCACAGGTTGGATTACCTCCATGCCATTGTCAGATCGCACATATGCTTCAAAAAAAAGTCAAAGTTGGTATATAAATAGATTTCAATCACTGATACCACAAGACAACGTCCTGTCTATGATTTATGGCATAAACACAATCCCCCAAATATTGCCATTAAATATCAAAAATATTCGTTTTGACGGGTCATCAACACAATACATATTCGCTGACAAAGTATATCTTGGAGGTACAAATACCACCAGCTCATCTTGCGAAGCAATTTTTGCGAACATGTCTGATTTAACCATAGAATCTTTAAGCAATGTACAAATTAAAGAAGGCACACGCATTGAATCCGGCGGTAAACTGACAATTAACGCCTCCCAAAAGGTTATAATAGAAGACATCAGAGTTGATAATTATGGCATATTGATAATCAATGCGCCGGAAATTATATATGATGAAGATGATGAACCGATATTTTTTCAACCCTTATCTACCGTCATATTAAATGGGAAAAAATTGAACTTACCTAATCGTTCTAAACATCACGTCTCACGTTCTTACGACTCTATCGTCACACCGGGTCGTGTGTGGTGGTATCAAAGGGCAGGCAATTTTACATACGGGCAAGCTGAATATGGTCTGACAATCGGTGAACGAGAGGAAATCAATGGAGAAGAATGGTATCACATAGACTTGATCAGCCTGGCTTATTATGACGATTATGGCATGGAAATAACCACCAAGGTCGATTTTAATACGCCCTCAGATTTTCCTTTCTGGATTCGTGAAAAAGACGGTCTGGTTGAAGTACGCAACGTAGTTGACCCTTCTCATTTTGATGAAATCGCTTTGAGCGCTACGATGTTCCGCGATTATAACCTTGAAGAAGGAGACTCGTACACCTACACTGTCTACAAATTCGGACAACCGGGCGATCGTTATTTTTACGGTGACGATAACTATCACTACGAATTTGAGATTTCAGCCGTGAACGACGTAGAGACTCCATCCGGTCTACGCAAAGAATACACAAACAAGCGTCTTGATTACAAGGCATCGAAGAAAGATTATCCGGTTGATGATTATTACCTGCATGGCTTCCGCTATATCGAAGGAATAGGGCAAGTCGTTGATCCGGACGATTACAATATGAATAATCTTTTCTTCCTTCCGATGTCGCATGCTGTTAGTATGAGCGGTGGCATGCATTACTGGCTTAGATATGTCACGGACGAAAAACATAATATTATATACAAAGGCAAAGGCGGCCTGAAATTATGGGAAATAGACCAGTTGGGGGTTGAAAATGTCGCAATCACCCCCTCCGATTCATCGACTGAATTTTTCAGTATTCAAGGCCATCGTGTGCATTCCGACACACTCGCTCCTGGTATCTATATTCGTAGACAGGGTTCATCAATTTCAAAAGTCATCATACGCTGAAACACCGCCCCTGTTTCTAACAAGGTGGTGAACGAGTACTAAGAGAATACATTTTCCGCCATCCTGATCCACGAGAACAGGATGGCATGCTTTTCCAAACCACAAATAGTTCACGGTCGTCTTTTGAGAACTTTAGCGGGTTTTTGAGGAATTTTTCATCGGGTTATGCGGTAAAATTGATTTTTTTGTTGTATCTTTGTGCGCAATTTGTGTATCCGCGTCATCGCGGCACCTCATTGTCATCATTGTCACAACAGAAAAATAATTAAAAACGCTTCATATCTAAAATGGCAACTCTTGAAAAAATCCGCCAGCACCAGGTATTGCTCTTCGTAGTGATCATCGTGGCTCTGCTGGCCTTCATTCTGGGCGACTTCCTCACCTCCGGTCGCACCTATTTCGGGTCGGGAACCACTGTAGCCAAGGCCGGCAACGCCAAGGTCGACTACACCGAATACCAAGCCCGTGTGAGCGCGGCTTCCGAAAACCAGCGCAACTCTCAGCGTCAGGCCGATTCCGACGACCTCTCGCAGCAGGTGCTCCAGCAGCTCCTTCTTGAAAAACTCACAAAACAGGAATACAGCGACCTGGGTCTCGTGGTCACCGACGGCGAACTCACCGACGCCCTCACCGGCGAATATCCCCACCCCGCCGCCCAGCAGTTCATCTACACCGTATCGCAGCAGCTCGGTCTTCCCGCTCCTTCGGGTCAGGCAGTCTACGACGCCATGATGAACCCCGCCAAATACGGTCTGCCCGCAGAGGTCGGTCCCCAGCTCAAACAGATGTGGGCCGGAGCCGAAGCCGCTGTTGAGGAAGCTATGCTTCAGGAGAAATTCGACCGCCTTATGAACGGCCTCTTCACCGCCAGCCAGCTTGACGCCAAGAGCCTCTACAACGACGTGGCCACCACCCGCCACATCTCTTATGTATCGCAGGGCTACAACTCTATTCCCGACGATTCTGTGACCATCACCGACGCCGACCGCCGCGCCGCCTGGCAGGCCGACAAGTCCATGTACCGCCTGAGCGAACCCGCTCGTGCCATCGATTACATCATCGTGCGCATCGAACCCTCGCAGGCCGACCGCATGGCCGCACAGAAGGAAGTCGAGGACGCCCTCATGACCCTCAACTCGACCGACGGCACCGAAGCCATCGCAGCCAACTCGCACTTCGTGATCAACACATACAGCGCTCCCGCCGCCCGCATCAACGACAACCGACTCAAATCATTCGTTGACACCGCGGCTGTGGGTCAGGCAGCTATCCTCAGCAATTCGGGAGATACATATTCTATCGCAAAACTGCTCGGCAAGACCAACGAAATCGACTCAATCAATGTATCGATGCTCGCCCGCGCCGACCAGGGTTCTGTAGACTCCCTGCTCACTCTGGTTAACGGCGGCAGTTCGTTTGCCGAACTCATCGACGGCACAGAAGTCGTAGGTCAGGACAGCACCTGGGCTTCACTCGCTGTAGCCGGAATCCCCGCCAACCTCAAGTCGGCCCTCGAGACCAACGCCGTCGGCGCCGCATTCGTGCTCACCGACACAATCCAGGGTCAGCCCACCAGCACTCTCTACCGCATCAACAAACGTCGCGCAGCAGTGCCTGTCTATGAAATGGCCTCGATCAGCTATACCGTGGATCCCTCGCAGGAAACACTCACCCAGCTCTCCAACGACCTCCACACCTATGTGGCCAACAACTCTTCGGCTGAAGATTTCGCAGCCAACGCAGCCGAGGCCGGCTATGCAGTTCAGCAAGGCTTCGTATCAGCATCAAGCGCTCACGTAGCCAACGCATCCGATTCACGTCCCGCCGTGAAGTGGATCATGGACGCCAAGAAGGGTAAGGTGATGCCTGTCTACCAGGACAACAAGCAGACCTACCTGCTTGCCGTAGCCGTAACCGACGCTTTCAACGATGAATACGTGCCCTTCAACTCGCCTCTGATCGCCGATCAGGTCAACGCCAAGGCAATGAAAACCAAAAAAGCCCAGATGCTCAAGGACAAATACGCCGGCAAGGCTGAAGACCTCGTAGGCTACGCCAAACTGATGGGTACCGACGTTCGCACCGGCGACGCCATCTTCAACGCTCCCAACCTCGCAACCCTCGGCTTCGGTGAAAGCGCACTCCAGGGTGCTGTGGCAGCAGCTGAGGAAGGCAAGATCGTTGGCCCCGTCGAAGGCAACAACGCAGTGGTGATCTTCGCCGTGACCGGTCAGGACAACAAGGGCCGCGAATACACCTTCGAAGAATACGCCAACCAGTTCAACCGTCAGCTCGGCCTCGCTAATCCGCGCGGCATGCAGCCCCAGCAGCGTTTCAACCTCCTGCTCGGTAAAGAAAAAATCAAGAACAACTCCCTGAACTTTGTACGTGGCATAGGCGAATAACACCTCGCTGCCATGTCCCGATAAGCGCGAGTGGCTCACACCGGTGTGCCACTCGCGCTCGCTTTAGTAACCCACCACAAGTCAACAACCAAATCCGATGAAACCGGAAAAAATGGAATGGTCGCGCCTCATCTGCGACAAACGCTTCGGACTCGAGGACATTCATCAGGCACCGAAATCATCTGTCAGAACCGATTTCAGACGCGACTACGACCGCCTCGCATTCTCGGCTCCCTTCCGCCGCATGCAGAACAAGACACAGGTGTTTCCGCTGCCCGGCTCGGTATTCGTGCACAACCGTCTGACACACTCAATAGAGGTGTCATGCGTGGGGCGAAGCATGGCCGAAGAGATAGCCACCGAGCTTCGCAAGCGGTATCAGGGTCAGCCCTGGATAGAAGACCTCGACCACATCGGCGACATCGTGGCGGCCGCATGCCTCGCCCACGATCTGGGCAACCCTCCCTTCGGACATTCCGGCGAAAAGGCCATCTCGACCTTCTTCAGCGAAGGCGCCGGACGCCGGCTTCAGGAGATGCTTTCCGAAGACGAGTGGTGCGACCTGACGCATTTCGAAGGCAACGCGAACGCATTCCGCGTACTCGCGCATCAGTTCAAGGGACGGCGCCGTGGCGGTTTCGCCATGACCTACTCCATGCTGGCCTCGATAGTCAAATATCCCTTCGAGTCTTCGGTAGCCACCGCGAACAAGTTCGGCTTCTTCACCTCGGAGCGCGATGATTTCCGCCGCATCGCCGATGAACTCGGACTCATCCGGCTGCCCGCACCCGAAGGCCGGATGCACTACGCCCGGCATCCGCTTGTCTACATCGTCGAAGCCGCGGACGACATCTGCTACGAAGTGATGGACATCGAGGACGCCCACAAGCTGCGGCTGCTCACCACTGCCGAAGTGATGGACTCCTTCATGGCCTTCTTCAGCACCGAGGAACAGGAACATATGAAAGATGTATGCGCGCGCGTGGACGACCCCAACGAAAAGGTTGCCTACCTGCGCTCATGCGTGGTGGGACGACTCGTGCAGTGCTGCGCCGAGGCTTTCGTGGAGCATGAGGACGAGATTCTGCGCGGCGAGTTCCGCGGTTCGCTCCTGCATGCCATTCCCGCACGCGAACTCGAGGCCTATCAGAGATGCAACAGCCTGTCCTGGGACAAGATCTACCGTTCGGGACATGTGGTCGACATCGAACTTGCCGGTAACCGCATCATCACCTTCCTGCTCGAAAAGCTCATCGACGCCGTGATGAACCCCGAGCTCAACTACTCGCGCCTTCTGCTGGCCAAATTCCCCGAACAATACGATGTGGCCGCTCCGACCCTCTACGGACGAATACAGGCCGTGCTTGACCACATAAGCGCAATGACCGATGTCTATGCCCTCGACCTCTACCGCAAACTCTGCGGCATCACCGTCAACCACTCCTGAACACAAATACCGATTATATAAATACCGCGGTTCGACAAACGAATCGCGGTATTTTTTCAATTATTTCCGTTTCTGTATTGGAATTTTAAAAATAAGTTGTACCTTTGCGCAAAATTCGTTTCATTTCCAGCGCCCGGCCGCGCCGGTTTTCCAATATTTACATTTCTAAGGTGAGCGCACACTTCGAGTGATTATTTATTCGGCCGGACCGAAGTATCCCTCTCCTAACTGTCAAGTATATGAAAAAACTATACACATTTGCAGCACTGGCAGCATTGAGTGTATCGGCCACCCTCACCGCGTCGGCCGGTACGCTTAACGCTGTGGACGGAACCGTCACGCCCGCACAGAAAGTCTTCACGAAAACCACGGGGGCGCTGTCGCTCAAGGCTCCTCTGACCGCCTCAGTGTCTTTTAAAGGCACTCCCACAGCCCTGAAAGCGCCCGCCCGGGCCGAGGAAGCTGACACAGAATGGGAAGCCCTCGGCGAGGCACAGTTCTCCGACGGTCTGCTCTATGCCGCCTACGGAATGGGAACCCAGCCTTCCTACGGCGTCCAGGCCTTCCGTAGCAAGACCGACAACAATGTCTACAAATTCGAGAATATTTTCCCGCTCGAATATCTTAACGATGCAGAATATGCCCTTGATGACAATTCCCAGTGCTACTCTCAGACTGACAACAAGGAATCATCCGTTATCCTTACCGTAGGAGCCGACAACAAGGTCGTGGCCACCTTTGACCTCAACCTCACATTGACCCAACTGGATGCCGCCACGACCGTGGTTCAAACCGATAAAGGAGTGCTCAACAACGGCAATTTCTATTTCGGGGAACAAAGCATGATAGTCTGTTATGGTGGCTCCCCGTTCGCCTATAACACACCCTTCACCATAGTGCTTCCGGGCGCCAAGGACTATTCCTTTGAGATGGAAGCCCTGTCGGATGTCTGCACTCCGGAGAAAGAATACTCCTTCGCCATTCTCGGCTCGGCAGATGCCCCGGACATGAAGTACATGATAGTTGAAGACATCTACGGCGCCACAGATGGTAATGTTTCATATCTGGCCCAGAACGGGTCGCCTATACAGTCCGGCTCGTACACAATAAATTACGCGGACTATACCCCGGGTTGGTACACAATTCTGGTTGCGACCCTGGACACCGAAGGAAAGGGAGTGTTCGGCAACGCGCTCTATTTCTATGTGCAGCCCGAGTTCGTGGCCGAGGAATGGGCACCGCTCGGCATGGTGAATTATGTCGACGATGTGGTTCCAAATACCGGCTCTGCGCCTGCCCCCTACAAGGTGGCCCTATACGAAAACAAAGCCAATCCTGCAAAATTCGCTGTGGCGAATATGTTCAGCAATCATCCGAATGCCGAAAGCTGGTCAGACCACGGCCACGACCACTATCTCTACATCGACGCCCCTGATGACGATAACGTGACCATCGCATTGCAGCCCATCGGCGTAAAATATAATTTTACCGAGGACCTGTCGCTGCAGAGCATCCGGCCCGGCTCCATTAAAGACGGCCAGCTCACCTTCCAGGCAGACGACCTCGTCTACTATTATTCCGACCTGACGGGCTACTACGCCAACCGCAACGGACGCTTCGCACTTGAGGTTCCCGACCTGCTCACCGTTACCGTAACCATCGACGGAACACCTGTCGAGAACGCATTCGTCAACTATGCCGACTGGAGCGGCGAAGGAGTCTTCACCGATGCCGACGGCAAGGCTTACATGCCCGTAGAGCCCGGCTACACAGGCGAATTCATGGCATATAAGGACGGCTACGAACTGTCAACATTCGCAGCCGCAGCCAAGGGTCGCCTGCTCACTGCCGAGACCACCCTCGAAGCGGCTGCCGCATCGTTCTTCCTGACAGTACTCGATGCCGATGACGAACCCCTCGAAGGCGTGCTCGTCTCCATTCTCGGTCAGGAAGGAACGACGGCCGAAAACGGACAGGTACGCATCAACGGACTCAACGGCCCTGATGTAATCGGCAAAGAAATCGAATATTCGGCATACAAAGACGGTTACGCCTACTACGAAGGCAAAGCTGACTTCTCCGAGAGCCTCGACGCAATGGATGTCATCAATCTCGAGACCGAAATGGCCACGCTCACCGTAATCGTTCTCGGACTCGATGACGAGCCTGTCGAAGGCGCGTTCGTCACCTTCCTCGACCAGGAAGCCACCACCGGCGAAAACGGGCAGGTCAAATTCACCGGAATCCCGGCGCCCGATGTAATCGGCAAGACGGTGCCTTTCACCGCATATAAGGACGGATATGAATTCCTTGAAGGTGAAGCAGACTTCACCGAGACCATGGAAGCCTACGCCATCGCCAACCTCACTGAAGCCGAAGCCACACTGAATGTAATCGTCCTCGACGACAATGACGATGTGGTGAGCGGAGCTACCGTTTCATTCCTCGGGCAGGAATACACCGCCGATGAAAACGGTAAAGTTACCGTGACCGGCATCCACGGACTCGCAGTAATCGGCAAGAACATACCTGTGGAAATCACGGCCGCAGGCTACAAACCCTGGACCGGTGAAGCCAACTTCACCGAAGGTCTCGAAGCCTATGTGATCGCTACCCTTACCGGCTCAGACGGCATCGACTCGGTGCTCGGAGACCTTGACAACGCCGACACCCGTGTTTACGACCTTCAAGGACGCCGCACGGCTACACCGGCCAACGGACACATCTACATCATCAACGGTGTAAAGGTGCGCATCAATCGCTGATCCCTGAATCATTATCGTATATTGACCTGCTCCGGTTCATACACGGAGCGGGTCTTTTTAATTCCTGAGGACTATACCCGCCTGCATTTAATCAGCCACTCGCGGTCATGTAGCATTATGCAAACCAAATTCGGCGGATGGGTGTCGCGAGGCGCACGAAAGCCCAAAAACTTACAATTTTTGAAATTATTCCCGATTTTTTATTGGAATTCTGAAAAATTGTTGTAACTTTGTACCTGGGTAAGCCTCCCTCCTCAAGAGCACGGTTGCGCGAATCTCTCGATAACCAATAGATTTTTGATGAAAATTACTTGATTGCACAATTATGATGACGCTTCCCGACGCTCTTTTTCTAACGCTTGAATATCTGAATTAAACCGGCTATCGCCGAGAGCGACAAACCGACTCCTCTCTCCCGATGGTATAAAAATATCACACTATCCTAACCAAATAATTATGCGAAGAATCTCCATTTCCTTCTTGCTGCTGGCAGCCCTCTCCATCACTGCGATGGCAGAGACCACGACTGCGGCAGACGCCTTAGAGCTGAACCTGAAGGACGGCCACCGAGTGACATTCGAACTCGGCAAGTCTCCGGAGATGACGTTCGGTGTCAACGAACTCACGTTGACAACATCCACCGAATCCGTGGTGTATGACATGGCGAACGTCTCTCACATCAGATTCATCAATCTGGACGGCGTGGAATCTCCCACCGTGCCGGATGTGGCGTTCGAGATCACTCCTTCATCGGTGACTGTCCGTCATCTCGACGCCAACGCCGATGTGCGCGTTTACGACATGTCAGGCCACTGCCTTGCGGCATGCGGTCCCGATGCTGACGGCTGCGTGACTGTCGACATTTCCTCCTACGCCCCCGGCGTATATATTGTGACTGCCGAAGGCACCTCCTACAAACTTATCAAACACTAAATCTTGCAAACAATCATGCTCAAATCATTACGCACTACAATGACATGCGCCGCGATAGCCGCCACGCTGGGCGCACTGGCATACGATATAGCTGTCAAGGGCGCCGACGGACAGGTGTTCCACGCATCAGTCGACAATCTTGACCGCATCAGCTTCGATCAGGAAAGCACTCCCGTCACTTTCAAGGGAATGCAGGGCGGCGCATATTATACCGGTATGGAGGCCGGCGAATTCAACATTCAGTTCAACGCATCAATGTACTGGATGATCTCTCCCGAATCCGACCAGGCCGACTGGGTTCGCCTGTCGCAGGAATTCGGTCTTGCCGGCGAGAACACCATCACTGTGTCAGTGGACGCCAATCCCACCTACAACACCAACCGCTCGGCAACCTTCCGCATGCTGTGCGGCTTCAACACCGTTGAGTTCACCGTAACCCAGGGCGAGGATGTCAACGACAAGTTCGTTACCTTCCCCGACCAGGTGCTCCTGAACTACATGCTTGCCAACTACGACAACGACGGCGACGGCCGCATCTCTCATGAAGAAGCCCTCGAAGTCACCGAGCTCGACATCAGCAGCAAACTCATCACCTCGATCGTAGGCGTGCGTCAGCTGCCCAATCTCACCACCCTCAAGGCTCAGCACTGCAAACTGAAAGGCGATGTCGACCTCTCCGGTCTCGAAAAACTGCGCACCGTGCGTGTCGACCACAACCTCGCCGAAAGTGTTTCGTTCGCAGGATGTAAGTCGCTTGAAAGCATCGAAGCAAACGACATGTGGGCTCAGAACGAGAATCTTGTCTACACCTTCGTGCTCCGCAGCATCGACCTGACCGGCTGCACAGCCCTGAAGACCCTCAACATCGAGGACAACGCCATCGAGTCGCTCGACCTCTCCGACTGCGTGAACCTCACCGACATCCGCATGGCTTACAACAAAGTCAAGACCATCGATCTCTCGCCCTGTAAGAACCTTGTGAACGCCCACCTGCGCAACAACGACATGACAGGCACCACCCTCCGTGTGAAAGATCTGCCCGAACTCAAGACTCTCTTCGTTTCGGACAACAACCTCTCCGGCCTCGTGATCAAGAATTGTCCCAAACTCACTCAGCTCGCAGCTCAGTACAACAAGCTCAAGAGCATCGACCTCTCGGATATTCCCAACCTCGAGCTTTTCGAAATCTTCACTAACGAGCTCACCAAGATCGACCTCACACACAATCCCAAGCTCAAAGAGGTATGGCTGTCGTTCAACAAGATCTCAAAAGTGGACTTCTCGAAGAACCCCGAACTGACCGTAGCCCGCGTTTCGTTCTGCGCACTTGAAGGCGTTATGGACATGAGTGCCAACACCAAGCTCCAGCGCATCGACTTCGGCGACAACAAAGTCACGGAAGTTAAGCTCGGTCTGTCGCCTGATCTCGCCGACATCAACCTCAACAACAACGCACTTGTCAACATCGACCTCTCGAAGGCTCCCAACCTCCGCACCATCGTGGCTCACAACAACAAGCTGGAAACCATCAACATCGAAAATCACCCCGAACTCGTAATCGTCGACTTCGAAAAGAACCAGCTCACCGGCGTGGACTTCACCGGTTGCGACAAACTCCAGAGCCTCGACATCAGCATCAACAAACTCAAGAGCCTCGATGTAACCAATTGTAAGGACCTCAACGAAGTGCACGCATTCCGTAACGAAATGACATCGTTTGACTGCCGTGGGCTGCAGGCACTCACTGTAGTGGAAGTCTACAACAACCAGCTCGAACGTCTCGACATGACCGGTTGCACCGCACTCGATGAACTCCACATGCACAAAAACCAGATTTCGTACTTCACTCCGGCCACAATGCCGAGCCTGCGCTATGTCGATCTCCGTTCCAACAAGATGAAAGCCGTAGACTTCTCGTCGAACGACAAACTGCAGTATGCTTTCGGTACCGACAACCCCTGTAAGGTGGTTTACGTAAGCGAAAAGGCTCCGAAGGAAGTCATCAACTTCGATGAAGGTTGCAAGATCTATCTCGGACATCCCAAAAACTTCGACGACGTAGATTCCAACTGGGGCGATGACGACCTCGATCCCTGGAGCAAATAATCAATGGTTAAACTTTCAAGAAAATTCTCATGAACAAGATATTGTCAAATATAGGCCTCGGAGCCATGCTCCTCTCGATGGCCGCATGCGGCAACGAAGCCGACACACCCGTCGTGGACTATATGGGTATGCGCGAAATCACCGTCAGCGTAGCAGGCCCTGAATCACGCACCACCATCGACTATGACGGAGCTGATGTATCACACCTTGTGTGGAGCGAAGGCGACGAAATCGCTTATGTAACCGACTTCCAGGGCGATGTATGGCGCACGGCCAAAGTGAAACAAAACGACTTCACCGCACAAGTTCCCCAGGGAGCCACAGCAGCCAACCGCCTCTTCGTGGTCTATCCCGCAGACGGTGTCGCCGGCAAATCACTCGGCGATGTGGAACTCCAGACCCTCAACCCCGCAGTGCTTGACCTCGACAAGGACTTCGACGGCAAACGTCTCCCCATGATGGGTCAGACCTACGTGCCTTCTGAATCCAAGGCTTCCGCTGTCTTCGATTTCAAATCTTCTGTAGTACGTCTCTGCGTCGATTCTCTCGATCACGGCAAGGAAATGCTCAAGGAAGTGACACTCAGCGCCAACGAGCCTCTCACCGCTTCGTACCGTATGTCAAAGGACGGCGCTTCCGTAACTCCCGGCAGCAAATCGATCACAATGTCAGTCAAGACTGCCAAACCTGATGAATGCACTCTGGGCGAACTCGTAAAGCGCGACCGCTATGTGTATTTCGTGGTGAATCGCGGCGAATACACCGGCCTGACCCTCAAAGTGACCACCGACGCCGGCACATACACATTCCCCAATGGCAAGATGGATGTTTCAACACCCGGACGCACCCTCTACCGTATGAACGTAACACTCGACAAGCCTTAAAAGCTTCCGACAATCTATAATCCAGGAAACGCGCTCCGGGTGATATCCGGGGCGCGTTTTTCTTGGCATAATGTCAAGCCATTAATCTTTTTTAACTACCTCGGAAACGCCTATTGCCCGAAATTGTAGTAAATTTGTGGTTTGAAGACCAAATACGTATTTTTATGAAGACTCTGTCCCGTATCCTCATACTCGCCGCCGCCATATTCATGTGTACGACGGCAGCCCAGGCCGCTCTGCCATCTACGGAGCTCCGCACCACCGACGGCAAGAAAATCGACGCATCGACTCTGAGCAACGATGGCAAGCCTTTCGTTGTGAGCTTCTTCGCCACATGGTGCAAACCTTGTCTGCGCGAGCTCAAGGCAATTGCAGAAGTCTACCCCGACTGGCAGGACGAGACAGGCATGAAGCTCTACGCCATCTCGATCGACGACGGCCAGAACGCGGCCAAGGTGCGCCCCCTTGCCGACTCGGAAGGCTGGGAATACGAAGTGCTTCTTGACTCAAATAGTGAACTTGCCCGCTCGATGGGCGTGCAGATGGTGCCTCATGTTGTGATCTTCGACGGCAAAGGAAATGTCGTGGAGTCGCATGCCGGATACACCGACGGTTCTGAGGAACACATAATAGAAATCATACGCTCACTGACAGAAGAATGAACCGGTTCCGCGCCGCCATATACACACTTTGCGCACTTTGCGCTGCATTAGGCTCGCAGGCACAGGACTCCCCGGTGCAGGTGCACGGCAACGTGCAGTTCAACGGCCTGCTGGCTCAGGAGGACAAGGTGATCAACGCGCCGAAATACGATGAGCCGTTCCGCTTCAACACTTACGCCGACTTTGGCCTTACGAGCAAGTACGTCGATGCCGGATTGCGATTCGAGTACATGATGTTTCCGCTGCCGGGCTACGAGCAGGACTCACGAGGCTGGGGCGTACCCAACCTTTATGTTAAGGGAAAGTACAAGGGCTTCGAGCTCACCGCAGGCAGTTTCTACGAACAGTTCGGCAGCGGCCTGATCCTGCGTCTATATGAAGATCGCCCGTTAGGCATCGACAATGCCCTGAGCGGCGCCCGCCTAAAGGTCAACGCCATCAACGGCGTGCGCCTCACGGTGCTGGGCGGCGTGCAGCGCCGCTACTGGAAGTGGGACTGGAAATCGCAGACCTACGGTGCGGATGCCGAGGTGTACATGGACGATCTCTTCAAGAGCATAAGGGACCGCGGCACGTCATGGATGTTAGGCGCGTCATATGTGCTCAACCATCCTGCAGAGGGCGACGTTATGGTGCCCGGAACCGACTTCCGCCTCAACCTTCCCTCGACAGTAAGCGCGATGGACTTCCGCACGAGATTCACGAAAGGCAACTGGAGCGTATTGGCCGAGACTGCCTTCAAGGGGCAGGATCCGATAGCCGACAACGGATACACATACGGCGACGGATCAGTGTATCTTCTGAGCGCATCTTACTCCAAATCCGGACTCAGCGCTCTGGTACAGGCTCAGCGAAACCAAAACTTCACCATGCGTTCCGACCGCTACGTGACCGGAATTTCGGCCATGCTCAACAACATGCCCGCTTTCGCATATCAGCATACATACGCCCTGGCGGCCATGTACCCTTATTCCACCCAGACAGTGCCGGGCGAATGGGCCTATCAGGCTGCGCTGTCTTATAAATTCAAGCGCGGGTCGGCTCTCGGAGGCAAATACGGCACCACGTTCCGGCTCAACGCCTCGTATGTCCGCGGTCTCGACCTCGACGGACGCGAATTCGATAAAAATTCGATGAGAGGCACCGACGGACCGGGTGCTTCATTCTTCGGATGGGGCGACGTTCACTATCAGGATGTCAACCTCCAGATGGAAAAACGCATCACCCGCGACTTCACCCTCACCGCCATGTACATGAACCAGCTTTACAACAAGACAGTCGTGGAAGGCGAGGGCGGCAACATCCGCTCCAACATATTCGTGCTGGACGGAAAATATAAATTCAACCGCCGCTACACCCTGCGGGCCGAGCTGCAATATCTCACAACCCGCCAGGACGCCCGCGACTGGGCCTACGGCATGGTGGAACTCTCGGTGCAGCCCTACCTCATGTTCTCCCTTAGCGACATGTGGAACTGCGGCTCGACCGGCGACCACTATTACATGGCGGCCGTAACGGGCAACTACCGCAACAACCGCCTGATGCTGGCCTACGGCCGCACACGCGAAGGCATCAACTGCTCGGGCGGCGTGTGCCGCAAGATGCCGGCCACACACGGCCTGCAGATAGCATACACTTACAATTTCTGAACACTCTCTCCAATCTATGAAACACCTTATCAAGAAAATATCCCCGGTCCTGGCTGTCGCATCGCTGATGGCGGCTTGCAATCCAGTGGCCGATGACGACAGATACATACCCGTGTCCCCCGCAGAGGTCAACCGCGTGGTGCTCATCGAAGATTTCACCGGACAGAACTGCATCAACTGTCCGGCGGCTCATGAAGTAATCGAACAGCTTCAGGAACAGTATGGCGAAAACGTGGTGGCCGTAAGCATCCATGCAGGCGATTTCGGCATACCCGTGGAACGCACCGACTTCCCCTCCGGATACATAGGCCTCATGACCGAGGACGGCCAGAAGCTCAACGATGCGTGGAGCATAGATTCGTGGCCCGCCGGGGTGGTGAACCGCGCCACCGGTGTAATCGGGTACAACGAATGGGCGCAAGCCGTGTACAACGAATTCAAGCGCACACCGGACGCCGACATCCAGGTATCGGCGCAGCTCTCGGCTGACGGCTCGACCATAGAAGTCACAACAGCCGTAGGTCCGCGCTACGATATAGACGGCCGGCTGCACATCTGGATCACTGAAAGCGGCATCGTCGCACGCCAGCGCAGCACCGGCAACCGCATCATCCCCGATTATGAGCACAACAATGTGTTCCGCGCCGCAGTCACGCCTCTCGACGGACAGGCCGAGAAGTTCGAACAATATATCCACCGATCGTTCAACCACAGCATCGCCGTGCGCGACAACGAACACGAGAAATGGAATCCCGAGCACATCACCGTCGTGGCATTCATAACCACAAAGTCGGGAGTTGCTCAGGTGTCGACCTCACGCGTTTACATTCCTTGAAAATTATATAACCCTAAAACTTATCCGTTCCGCATATGAAAAAACTTTTACTTCTTTCCGCAACACTCGTGGCACTGACGTCTCAGGCACGCGAACTCACGTTCTATCTCGGCGAAACAGCTGTAAAACCCGGTGAGAAAGTTGTTTTCACCGACGTCCAGAAAGAACCCGCAGGCGCCGGCTTCGACGTAGTGATGGCACCGGAGCTCTATCTGCATTCCGATCTGGTAACGTCAAATGTGACTGTAAAAGCAGAATGCACTTCCGGACAAAAGATTCAGATGTGTGCCGGCGGTGATTGCATGTCCGGCACGACCGTAACTAAAGAAAAGGTGCGTATCGAATCCGATCAGAAAATCCCTCTGGAATTCGAATACATGGCATATGCCGCGGATGAGGAAGCCATCCCTACCGTGATCACGAACTTCACCGCTGTAGATCCAAAATACCCGAACACCGAGGTCACAATGACTCTTGAGATGAACCCCAACGGCGGCACAGCGACCGTGTCGGTTACAAGTGTGGAGCTCGTAGCCGTAAACGGAGGCCTCAGCTACAAGGTCGAGAGTCCTGCCACCCTCAGCCTCATCGACATCACCGGACGCACCATACTCCGCCAGAGCGTAAGCGGCGAAGGCTTCATAAGCACCGCCTCGCTGCCGCGCGGACTGTATATCTACCGTCTGGCCGGCTCGTCGGTTCTTTCCGGTAAACTCCAGCTCCGATAAATTTCCATCAGTATAGTAATTCTCTATGAAAAAATTATTACTCGCAGCTTTGGCTGCATTCACAGCCGCAGGCGCATGGGCGCACACGCTCCAGACACATCTTCGTCCGGTTGTCAACGACGACCGCTTCGAACGCACTACGGTAGAGGTGGGACCCGGTGCCGCTATGAAAGCTCCTGCATCACGGGCCGAAAGCACCCTCGCGTTCACACTGGCAGGAGAGCCGGAGGGCGCACTGCAGTTCAACAATGTGGCCACGACTGCCTACAAATATATCGGCTTTGAATTCAACGCTGAGAACGCCACTGCCTTTGCCGGCAACAAGCTGACATCGGTGAGCATCTGCACAGGCACGAACAACCGCACAAAACGGAATGCAATCACCTCGGCCACCGTGTATCTCACCTACGACATTCAGGAAGAGCCGTTCTACACTCAGGATGTGACTCTTGGCACTTCGGCATATACATTCTACGATTGTCCGCTTGATGTACCCTACACTATCGAAGCCGGTAAGGCATTCTTCGTGATGTGCAAGTTCCAGAGTAAATCGACCTACGACTACTATCTGGTCTATGACGGACTCTATCACGACACCGACGAAGGTGGATGGTGCGGATACGATTCAGGCAAAAAGGTCGCATGGATGAACATATCCGAGAGCTACGGATTCATCCCGATGAAAGCCACTATCACCGGCGACAACCTCCCCGTCGATGTCGCTTCGATCTGGGGTATGGCGAATCCGTCCTATGTGAAACCCGGTGAGAAATTCCAGGCTCAGGTGGGACTCGCAGGCGCGTCAGCCAATGCGATCAACTCCGTAGAAATCACCACCACCGTAGGCTACAAGGATAATGCCAAATCGTTCAAACAGAACATCGACCTCAAATCGGGACTCAACTTCGCGCAGCGCGATGTGGTTACGATCAATGATCTGAGCTGCGATGCCATCGGTCTGGATGTGCCCGTGACTATCGCAATCACCAAAGTCAACGGCCACGAATGCGCCAAACCTGTGTCGGCTTCAGCCATTGTGATATGCTTCGAACCTGAAAAGGGATATACACGTAATGTCCTCATCGAGGAGGCTACAGGATGCTGGTGCGGATGGTGCCCCCGCGGTATCGTGCTGCTCGAAGCCATTCGCGAGGCTTACAACGATGGCACTGTGGCCATAGCTGCTGTTCATAACGGCGACGAAATGGAGATTACAAGTTGTCAGGCGTTCCTGGCAGCATATGTCAGCTCCTTCCCCGACATCTGGATAAACCGCGCTGAACAGATAGACTTCACCATGACGGCATTCAAGGGCATCTACGACTATTTCCGCGCCACCCCCGCAGCTGCAACTCTGACAGCCACTACCGTTGTGGCCGACGATGACAATTCTGTGAAAGTGAGCGGTAACGTGCGCTTCGCCATCGATGCCGAGACTCCGGCTAACCGCTTCACACTCTCGTTCTATCTGACAGAGGACGGCATGGGTCCCTACACACAGGAAAACTACTACGCTGGCGGAAAGAACGGCAAACTTGATCCGTTCGACAAACTCCCCGCGAAAACACCCGTGACCTACAACGATGTGGCACGCGACCTCATCGACTTCCCCGGCATCGCCAACAGCCTGCCCACCTCGATCAAGGGCGGCAAGGACATCGCCTACTCTTTCGACCTTCCCCTCAGGAATGTCACTTCAGACAAATTCAATGTAATTGCACTGGTGACCGACAATGTAACGGGTGAAGTGCTCAATACAGTTGTGACAAAAGCCGCCAAGAACAACTCTGTCAATTCAGCCATTGCTGATGCCGATGCAGCTGAAGTTACGGCTACCGACGGCGTAATCACCGTTGCTGGTGCTGACGGAGCTGTTGCCATCTACACAACCGACGGACGTTGCGTGGCCAACGCCGAAGGCGACACATCAGTAGCGCTCGCTCCCGGGCTCTACATCGTACGAGCAGGCTCAACCACTGTAAAAGTGCGCCTCTAACATCAACCGACATTTCATAAGCCTCCCTCCGGCCGGTGCCGGAGGGAGCACTTTTTACCCATGAGAATCGTAATCCAACGCGTCACGGATGCCTCCGTATCCATCGGGGGCAAACTCAAAGCCGCCATCGGAGCCGGCATGATGGTATTAATCGGCGTCGAAAACGGCGATACCGAAGCCGATGCACTGTGGCTGGCCGCAAAGACAGCTTCACTGCGCATATTCGATGACTCGCAGGGAGTGATGAACCTCGACATCAAAGCCGTCGGCGGCGAAATCCTTGCCATAAGCCAATTCACGCTCACCGCCTCCACCCGCAAGGGCAACCGTCCGTCTTATATCCGAGCCGCCAGACAACCTCTCTCTACTGATCTCTACGAACTGTACTGCACCGAACTGCGGCGCCTCACCGGCACAGCAGTTCCTACCGGCACCTTCGGCGCCGACATGCAGGTGTCGCTGACCAACGACGGCCCGGTCACCATCATCATCGACTCAAAACTAAAGGAATGAACCCCTCCCCCACCCTACAGGAAATTCAGTCCATCGTGGACGGCTGGATAAAAGCGCATGGAGGCTATTTCTCCCCGCTCACCAACCTTGCCATGCTTGCTGAAGAAGTCGGCGAACTCGCCCGAGTGATGGCGCGCACCTATGGCGACCAAGTGGCTAAACCGGGCGACGAACGCGACATATCCGAAGAGATTGCCGACATTCTCTGGGTGCTGACAGCCATAGCCAACCAGACCGGCACATCGCTCACCGAATCATTCAGCCGTACGATCCAAAAAAAGACAGTACGCGACGCCAAACGCTTCACCTCCAAAACCGACAAAAATCTGGAATAAAAGACGGAAAACGCCCCGGCAATGACAAAATAACACAAAAAAACTTGCACAGAACAAAAAAAGTCCCTACCTTTGCAACGCTTTTAAGAAGCGCGATTCGCTAGCTCAGCTGGTAGAGCACAACACTTTTAATGTTGGGGTCCTGGGTT
>CAMWNG010000038.1 GCA_947175575.1 uncultured Bacteroidales bacterium
TCGAGGGTGAGTTCGGCGGGAGCGATCTCCTTGGGTATTGACACGAACTTGGAGTTGTGACGGACATAGGGGCCGAAACGTCCTATGGCTACTTCGACATCCTTGTCTTCGAAGGTGCCGAGGGTACGGGGGAATTCAAAGAGCCTGAGGGCTTCGTCAAGGGTTATCGTAGACATCGACTGACCTTTGAGGAGCGAGGCGAAGCGGGGTTTCTGTTCGTCTGAGCCCGCGCCGATCTGTACAAGGGGGCCGAAGCGGCCGATCTTGACCGATACGGGATTGCCTTCGGAGTCATGCCCCAGAAGACGTTCGCCGGCCTTGTGCTCAAGGCGGGTCTCCATGGCTTCCTTGACCTGAGGGTGGAAACGGTCGTAGAACGTGCGCATCTCGCTGTTCCAGGGAATTTTGCCTTCAGCGATGTCGTCGAAGCGCTCTTCCGCGTTGGCGGTGAAGTTGTAGTCAAGAATCTCCGGGAAATATTCGGTGAGGAAGTCGTTGACCACCATGCCTATGTCAGTGGGGATAAGTTTCCCTTTGTCGGAGCCGATGGTCTCTGTCTTGGTCTCGGAGGTGATGACGTCGCCCGGCAGGAGATGAAGCACGGTGTAGGGGCGTGTGGTGCCTTCGTGTTCGCCGCGTTCGATATATTCCCGGTGTTGGATGGTGGAGATGGTGGGCGCGTAGGTCGAGGGACGTCCGATGCCCAGCTCCTCCATTTTCTTGACCAACGAAGCCTCGGTGTAGCGCGGCGGCTGCTGGGTGAAGCGTTCTGTGGCGGTCATTTCGGCTACGGCGAGAGGCATGCCGACCGCGAGTTGCGGCAGGATGGTCATGCCGGCGGGTGCTTCGCCCTCTTCGTCGCGGCCTTCGGCGTACACTTTCAGGAAGCCGTCGAAAATCACTACTTCGCCGGTGGCGGTAAAGCGTTCCGGAGCGTTGGGCGAAGTGATTTCTGCGGTGGTCTTTTCAAATTCGGCGTCCGCCATCTGCGAGGCTATGGCGCGCTGGCGTATCAGGGTGTACAGGCGACGTTCGCGGTCGTTGCAGTCGGCGGGTACGGTGACTGACACGTCGGTGGGACGGATGGCCTCGTGGGCTTCCTGCGCGCCCTTGCTCTGAGTGTGGTATTTGCGCAGGTGCAGGTAACGCTCACCCATTGAGGAGGATATCTCTTCGGATATGGCGCGGACAGCTTCTTCGGAGAGGTTGAGCGAGTCGGTACGCATGTAGGTGATGTGTCCGGCCTCGTAGAGTTTCTGTGCCAGCATCATGGTCTGAGATACGGAGAAGCCGAGTTTGCGGGCCGCTTCCTGCTGCAGGGTTGATGTGGTGAAGGGTGGCGCGGGCGATTTACGCAGGGGGCGGGTGGTGATATCCGACACAGTGAACCGGGCCGCACCGCAGTCGGTGAGAAGCTTGCGCGCTTCGTCTTCGGTGTGCAGACGGTGTGAGTATTCGCCCTTGAAGGTGTCGCCTTGCGGTGTGGAGAATGTGGTGTGGATGCGGAAATACGGTTCGGAAACGAAGTTGGCGATCTCGCGTTCGCGTTCCACGATGAGACGCACAGCCACGCTCTGCACTCGTCCGGCGCTCAGCGAGGGCATAACCTTGCGCCAGAGCACCGGTGACACCTCGAAGCCCACTATGCGGTCGAGCACGCGCCGGGCCTGCTGGGCGTCTACGCGGTTGATGTCGATGGTGCGGGGATTCTCGAGTGCCTTGAGGATGGCTTTCTTTGTGATTTCGTGAAACACGATGCGCCGTGTGGTGGCTATGTCGAGTCCGAGGACTTCGGCCAGATGCCATGCGATGGCCTCTCCTTCGCGGTCTTCATCGGAAGCGAGCCAGACGGTGTCTGCCTCGGAAGCCGCCTTGCGCAGCGCGGCCACTACATCTTGTTTGTCTTCGGGAATCTCGTAAATAGGTGCGAAATCATTGTCCACATCAATGCTGAAACTTTTGGGACGGAGGTCGCGTATGTGGCCGTAGCTGGACATCACTTTATAATCCGGACCCAAAAATTTTTCAATCGTCTTTGCCTTGGCAGGCGACTCTACTATAACGAGATTCTTGACCATAATTCAAACCGGTAAAATACTTAAGCGCACAAAAGTACAAAAAAAAGTTGACTGACGTATAAAAAAACGCGTGTAACCATATTTTTGTTGTATATAAAATGTGTAATTACCGCCCTGAGGGGGGGCAGAGCAGATAGAGGGACGTCTTTCCCCATTCATGATAAGGGAGGCTGCACAATGCGTGCAGCCTCCCTTATCATGAATGTCTGAAATTTTATTTCCGGGCGAGGAATTCGTCGTGATATGAATTGAATATGCGGGCGATTGATTCACCGATGGTCGTATATGCCTCGGTGGGGAGGTTTGCCAGGGATGCACGTACGCTCCAGTCGGGTCCGGCGAATCCGCTTCCGTTGAGAAGCACCACGGATGTCTCGCGGGCCAGACGCATCACGAAGTCGAGAGGTTCATGGTTGTCGGCAAGCCATGCGGCGAAATCATCGCCGAAGAACTTCTTGGCCCACACCATGAGGTCGATCTCGCTGTAATAACCTACGCGGTCGGGATCAGGGTTGAGGGTGAACCCGGTGGCTTTCCAGAGGGCGTCAAGGCGTCGGTGTATCATCTCCTGCATGACTTTCTTGTAGCTGTCGGTGGTGTCTATCAGGCACATGAGGGCGAACAGAGCCATCTGAATCTGCTGCGGAGTGGAGAGGCCGGCGGTGTGATTGAGCGCCACATCGCGCGAATCGGCGACCATGCGGTCGATAAACGAAATTGAGTCGGGGCGGAGTGACAGTGTGCTGTATCTCTCAGAGAGGTCGCGACGTGAAATTTCGGGAAGAGCTGAGATCAGCCGGTCGTATATATTGTCTTTCGCAAGTGCGATGGTGGCCAGACGCCAACCGGTGGCGCCGAAGTATTTCGAGAACGAGTAGACGCACAGAGTGTTCGCCGGGAGGCGATACATCAGCGAGGTGAAGTCCTTGGCGAAGGTGCCGTAGACGTCATCGGTCACGATCATAAGGTCGGGGTTATCCTTTTTTACGATGTCGACTATGCGGTCAGTGCACTCTTTCGACAGTTTATAACTTGGCGGATTCGAGGGGTTGACCAGACAGAGCAATTTGACGGCCGGGTCGCGGAGTTTGTCAAGTTCTTCGTCGGGATACTGCCATTCGTGGAGACCTTCGGCATCCATCTTGCGTGCGGAGATATTGACCACATCGAACTGATAGCGGTCGAGATCGGGAATCTCGAGATAAGGTGTGAAAATCGGAGCCATAAGCGCGATTTTGTCGCCGTGGTTGAGCAGATGGTTGACTTGAAGTGAATTGAATATATAGCACATCGCAGCTGTGCCGCCCTCTGTGGCGAACAGGTCGTATTCTCGACCGAGTCCGGAGGCATGGTTACCCATTTCCTGTGCGAGGTAGGCACGCACGATGTCCTGTGTGTGTTCGAGAATTCGCACCGGAGTGGGGTATTGGTCGCCGATGATTCCGTCGGCCCATTCGTAAGCGAGTGAATCGGGGTCGATGCCAAGGATCTCCGTGCAGTATTTTATGGAGTCATAGAGCATGCGGGCTCCGGGCAGGGTTGAGTTGACGGTCAGGAACTTCATAAGCCTGTCCATGGCTCCTGCGGAGGCCGGCATTCCGGCGATGCCCGGGGTCGCGCTATATGTGCGTTCACATTCTTCCAGCGCCCATTGTCCGAGAAGGAAGAACGCCTCGCGGGGGGTAGTCGCGATCCAGTTGGGGTTGCCTCGGCCGGCATTGAGGAATTGACTTGTGCTTTTGCGGGCGTCAGCTTTCGCCAGACGTATGAGTTCGTTTTTGATTTCGAAGGGGCTCATCTTTTCGAGAGAGCGTTCCTTTTTGCGAATATCGGTCATGATTTATGAGGGGGTTAGAGAGTTACTTAATTTTTAAGAGTTACTTGATCGAATAAAGTTATGTTGGCACGTGCATCAGATCACGAGTACAAGAATCAGTCCCGCGAGAATCAGCAGTGTGTTGCCGATGGCGTAGGTGATGGTGTATCCCATGGCCGGGATTGTGCTTCCGAGAGCATCCTGCACGGCACCCAAGGCTGCCGTGGTGGTGCGAGAACCCGCGACGCAGCCGAGATTGATGGCCGGATGGAATTTGAAGATTTTATCGCCGATGATGATTCCGAGTATGAGAGGCACGGAGGTGGCTATCGCGCCGGCCACGAGGAGTTGCCAGCCCATCTGTTGCAGTCCGGAGATGAATGTAGGGGCGGCTGCCAGACCTACTACGGCGATGAACATGTTGAGGCCCACATTATTGAACACCCAGACAACCGAACGCGGGATGTATCCGAAAGTAGGGCGCCGCGAGCGCAGCCATCCGAGCACGAGACCCATTATGAGCGCGCCGCCGCTGGTCGACAGGCTCACGGGTACATTGCCGATGTGAAGAGTCAGCACACCTATTATGCAACCAAGGACAATGCCGAGGCTGACGAAGACCATGTCGGTGACTGTGGACGGCCGGTCAATGTAGCCTATCGCGGTTCCGGCACGTTCGACATCGGCCTTTTCGCCTACGAGGGTGACGACATCGCCGTGCATGAGTGTTGTTTTGGCGAGAACCGGCAGAGAGGTCTCGCCACGCGAGATGGATTCAATAATTACACCGCGCGCATACGATGCCTTGCGGAAATCGGCAACGGTTGATCCGGCTACGTTCTTGCGGGCTACGACCACTTGCACACGTTCTACGGGGAAAGAGAGCAGTTCGCGATCCGGAGATTCCGGTCCGATCCAGTCTTCGTCACCGATTATGAATTCGCGCCGTCCGCTGATAACCACCGTATCGCCACGGCTTACGAGGGTCGACGGTTTGACATCGGAGAGAATCGACCCCGACTGGCGCACACGGTCGACAAAACCGCGGCGCCCCATTTCGGCGATATGAGCCTCGATGTCAGCCACCGTGCGGGGCGAATCGAAGAACTCGTCCTGTGCTACATAAGCGCGGTAGACCACAGCCGGAGCCGCCTGACTCATGGCAGGATCTGAAGATTCGTCATCGCTGTTCATCGAAGCGGCGAGTTCCTGTGTCTGTTGACGGACCTTTTTGATTCCGCCGAGCATCATGGGACCGAGCTGTGCGATTATCCAGGCCGAGCCGATGGTGCCGAAGATATAAGTGACGGCATAACCAACGGGAATTATGTCGGCCATGCGAGAACGGTCGGCATCCGGCAGCCCGAGTGATCCCAGAGTGTCGTCAGCCACACCGATCACAGCCGAAATTGTCTGAGAGCCGGAGAAGAGACCCGCGGCCTCGCCTTTATTATAGCCGAAAAGCAAGGCCACGCCGTAAGTGCAACCGAACACAAGGACGCACATTACGACGGCGAAAATGACCTGCCGGATTCCCGACCCGCGCATCGCCGCGAAGAATTGCGGCCCCACGCTGTAGCCGATGGCGAACAGAAACAGAAGGAATGATACCTGTTTGAGCGGTCCGGGTACGGGAATGTCGAGTTGACCGACCAGCACGCCGACCAGAAGCACCGAGGTGACTGTGCCGAGCGAGAAAGTCTTGTATTTCAGTTTCCCTATCAGAAAACCGAGACCCAATACCAGGAAAATCGCCATGGCGGGGTTGTCGCGAAGGGTGTGTGTTATCCAATCCATAGGTTAGAGATGCTTAGTTTTATTAGAAACAATCCGATATGACGATAAGTTTACGAAAATTAACTAACTTTGCAGCTGAAATGAAAGGACAGACAAAAGGAGCAGGACGGTTTGCCCCCTCGCCTACGGGGCGTATGCATCTGGGAAATATCTTCACGGCATTGGTGTCGTGGGTGCGCGCGCGCAGGCGCGGTGCGCGCTGGATTCTACGTATAGAGGACCTTGATCCGGGCCGGTCACGCGCAGAATGGGCCCGACTGATCGAGGACGACCTGCATTGGCTGGGTCTCGACTGGGATGAAGGCGGCGCGGAGGGTAGGGGCGACCACGGCCCCTATTGCCAGAGCCTCCGGGGGGAGTTCTACGAGGAGGCGCTGCGACGTCTTACAGCCACCGGACTCACCTACGGCTGCACTTGCCGCCGGGCCGACATCATGGCCACACAGGCTCCGCACCAGAGCGACGGCCGCATAGTGTACGCGGGCACCTGTCGCCCGGCTGTGATTCCGCGCCCGGAGGGCGAGCGGTCGGTGCCGGACGGAGTGGCCACCCGTATCTGGGTTCCCGACCGCGACATAACCTTCACTGACGAGATATGCGGGGAGACCACCGTCAATCTCGCCCGACACTGCGGCGACTTTTTGCTGCGGCGCGCCGACGGTGCGTGGGCCTATCAGCTCGCAGTGGTGGTTGACGATGCTCTGATGGGCGTTGACGAGGTGGTGCGCGGCGACGATCTGCTGCTGTCCACGGCGCAGCAGCTGTATCTCTATGACCTTTTAGGCTACCGCGCGCCACGGTTCGCACACGTTCCGCTGGTGCGCAACGAACAGGGCATAAGGCTGAGCAAACGTGACAGCTCCGCCTCGATGGAATATCTTCGCGCGCACCATACACCGGAGGAAATCATAGGGCGTCTGGCACAGATGGCCGGATTTCGTCCCGATCCGTCGCCGGTGAACGCAAAAAGTCTGATCACGGATAGTCTCTGAAAATTTCCTGAGTGACTCTGAGAAAATATTTGCGCGGTTCAGGAATAATTTGTAACTTTGAGCCGAATATGGGCCGACGGGCCGTAACTGACTTAAAGCTAATCCGAAATGTTCAAAAAAGCCTTGGTAGCCGCTGTGCTGATGTTCTTTGCGTCTGTGGTGGGTTCGGCCCAGATGCAGGTGGCAGGTGTGGCATTCTACAACCTTGAAAATCTGTTCGATACCATCCCTAACAATCCTCTGGGACGCGACCTCGAGTACACTCCCGACGGTCAGAACCGTTGGAATACGCTCAAGTACAACAAGAAACTCGCCAACCTGGCCGAGGCCATAAGCTCCTTCACCACCAAAAGCACACCCAACGGGCCGGCGATAATCGGTGTGGCCGAGGTGGAAAACCGCGGTGTGCTGGAAGATCTCGTGGCTCAGCCGGCCATCAAGAACTGGAACCTCCAGATAGTGCATCACGATTCGCCCGACAACCGCGGCATCGACGTGAGCCTGCTCTACAATCCCCGCTATTTCAAGGTGGAAAATGTCACCAACCACCGCCTCACCGCCATCTCGTTCAACACCCGCGACCAGATGTGTGTAGTGGGGCGACTGATGGGGCAGCGGGTTGCTGTGATCGTAAACCACTGGCCGTCGCGTCTGGGCGGACAGGAAAAATCGTCGCCCAACCGCGAGGCAGCCGCCGAGCTGTGCCGCGAGATAGCCGACTCGCTATGGAACGTGGACCCCGAGATGGGCGTGATAATCATGGGCGACCTCAACGACGACCCTCAGGACAAATCGTGTGCCAAGGTGCTCGGCGCACAGAAAAAAGCCGACAAGGTGGAAGCCCACGGCTTCTACAACCCCTTCTGGAAAATGCTTGACGACGGCATCGGAACCCTGGCCTACAAGAGCGCGTGGAACCTCTTCGACCAGATCATCCTCTCGGGCAATCTGGTGAACACCCCCGAGACCGACTGGCACTTCCGCCGCGCCATCGTGCACAATCATGAATTCCTGCGCGACCGCGAGGGCAACCGTCAGGGCTATCCCCTGCGCACCTTCGCCTCCGGCAGTTATCTTGGCGGATACTCCGACCACTTCCCCACCGAAGTGATCCTCATGCGCAAAGTGAACAAGTAAACAAACCAAAACTAACCAATATCATACGTATGAAAAAACTTTTACTCACTCTTGCAGCCGCAGCCATGAGCCTCGCGGTTAGCGCCGAAGAGGTTTCGTTCAACCTCAACGACGTGAAGGACACCGACCTCACCGGTGGTGAATGGATCGAAGAGACCAAGAAAGATGACGGCAGCGTAAACGCAGCCAAGCACTACCAGCCCGTGAAGACCCTCACGATCGACGGTTTCACCTTCTCGCTCAATCTTGTGAACGAAAAAGGTACCGTTCCCGCGTTCTACTACTCCACCTCCACCACAGCCGCTGACAAAGTTCAGAAGACCCTTCGCGCTTATAAGGATACCGAACTGACCTTTACCGCTCCTGCCGGCATGACCATGGGCACGGTTACTTTTACAGGTTCAAGCATCAAGACCACTCTGGACAAAACCAAAGTGAGCACCGGTAAACTCACCGAAGTTTCCGGAACCAAAGTCGTATGGACCGGTGAGGCTAATTCGTTTACCCTCACACTCGACGGCACAATGCGTATCGCTTCCGTGACCGTTTCTACAGAAGGTCAGGGCGGCGGCGATGAACCCACCCCCGGCGAGCCCATCCATATGCTCAATGCCAACAAGGCTGACGGTTTCGAAGGCTGGACCATCGACAATGTGGATCTCGACCCCGAACTCGAATATGTATGGAACTGGAAGAGCTACAACAACGCCTACTATCTGAATGGTTCAGGCTACAAGGGTGCTGCCCTTGCTGCTGAGGCACTGGCTATCTCGCCCGTTGTTGATCTGGCTGATGTCACAGAACCTATCTGCTGGTTTGAACACGCCGCCAAATTCCAGACCACCCTCCGCACCCTCTGCGGCATGCTGGTGCGCGAAGAAGGTGCTACAGAATGGACCGCACTGACCATCCCCACCTGGCCCGAAGCCGGAACATGGGATTTCGTGGAATCAGGTGAAATCAGCCTCAAGGCTTACGCAGGCAAGAAAGTGCAGGTTGCCTTCAAGTATGCATCAAGCGCAGCAGGAGCTGACACCTGGGAAATCCGCAACCTCAAGTTCAATGTTTGCGGCGGCGAAGATGTGCCTCCGACACCTGTCGTAGAGACCACAGAGTTCACTCTTGCCACCTCGATGGTCAACGGTAAATACCTGCTCGCTATCGACGGTCAGGCCGGTGCGAACATCGCTGAAACCGCCGGCTACGGCCGTCTGACCATGACAGACACCGACGTAACCGTCAAAGGCAATAGCATCACTGCTCCCACCGCCTATGGCATCGAGATCACCTCGACTGACAAGGGCTACACAATGAAGGATTCCTTCGGCCGCTATCTGGCCATGGCAGACGGCTACTTCACCAACTTCCAGCTCTACAACGAGCTGAACGAAGGCTGCTACTGGACCATCAATCTTGCTGCCGACGGCACCGCCACCATCGTCAATGTGCTCACTCAGTGCACCGTATCACAGACCAAGGGTAGCAACGGCACTTTCTACACCAACATCGCTCCCGCCAAACTCGCCGATGTGGCCGAAGGTGACTATAACCTTCCCAAGCTGTATCTGGCTCAGAGCGGCGCTGTAAGCGCAGTTGAAGCTGACACCGACGCTCCCGCCGTTTACTTCAACCTTCAGGGTGTACAGGTTCAGGGCGAACTCGTCCCCGGCCTCTATATCCGCCGTCAGGGCAACGCCGCATCCAAAGTGCTGGTTAAATAATCTGACTTTACATTAATACATAATAGAAAGACTGCCGCGCCGAAAGGAGCGGCAGTCTTTCTATTGCGATTTACAGTACCCTTCTGTGGCGTATCGACGGGCGTTGCGGGGCGCGCGGGATCTTTGAGCGTTCAAACGTGACGGTGCGAAAATTTTTAATTTTTCGCATGATAAGATTGAATTTAAGGATTATTTTTGGTGTATATTGGATTTTTTTGTACCTTTGCACCTTGAAAAGGCATGAATCACGTTCATGCTCTCTATTTTGTGTATAGTATTTTCCAATCATTAATCATTTATCCGAATGAATAAAATTTTAGCATTCACCCTCGGAAGCATCGTAGCTGTAGGCAGCATCGGTGCGGTGGCAGTGTCTCTGCCCGGCACGGAGCCTCAGGTTTCGGTGCAGGCCGAACTCCCTGCCGGACTGACCCTGAATAATGTTCAGGACATGAAGGTCAAATGGGACAACGAAGCCGGCAAAATGGTGGTAAGCTTCACCATCCCCGGCTCTGCAAACTATTACGATTATTCTACGTACACTCAGGGTACATACGAATTCGACAAGGTAGACAAGGTGCAACTTCTCCGCAGGGATTACACGACCTACGGCGATGCCGAAGTTATTGCCGAACTGGAGAATGTTCCGGTAGGAGCGTGCGTGATGGAGGATCTCGAGCCCGTGCGCGGTCAAAAATATTCGTACTCAGTGGATTACTATCTGGGCGACAATCACATCTATTATCCCTCATCATCATCGCCAATTGAAGTCGGTCTGTTCCCCGGAATGATCACCGATTTCGCGTACACGACCAATAAAGGTTCCTATCCCGTAGTAGTCAGCGCCAAGGCACCTGAGTTCTACAAGGACGGCGAAACGAAAATCAACGAACCTCTGTCAGTAAAGGTATTCTCGGAAGAATCAACTTATAATAGTGAGACTTATACATATGAGACTATCACTACCGTGTACGGCACGGTTGAAAACGTAGAAGCCGGCTCGACCTTTACGGTGGAAATCAAAGAAGGTCTGAAAGAGAACGCTCTTAACACACTGCTGTTAGTTGCCACCGCAGCCGATGGTAGCAGTGACAAAGCATACGGATCAATATATCTCGGTGAAGACTGGCCCGGTACTCCTACCAATCTCGTGGTGACTGAAGATAACGACGGTGTCATCACCCTGACCTGGGATGCTCCCGAAGCAGCACGCAAAGGTTATTTCATCCCGGAGAACACCCGTTATAAAGTTACGGTTGACGTAAACGACTCTAATGACGAAAAAGAGCTTGCGAAGGATCTCACCGAAACCACCTTTACATACACCCCTGACCTCACCAAACCCACCCGACTCAAGTTCGCAGTCAGCTCATACAACCAGATAGGAAGCAATAACTTCAAGGCTGAGTCGACCGTAATAGCCGGCCCCGCAGCCCTTCTGCCCTTCAAGGAAGGATTTGATGTAGAGTCAGCAGGCGGCTATAGTTCGACATGGAAACCTGAAAACTTATGGGCGGCCTCAACCACAGGATCCGGTTATCCCAAACAGTGGCAGTACGGTGAATTCAGCTATTGCAACGGTAGCAGAATCGGAACTGTCGACGGCACAGGCGCCATGGCAATGATGTACTACTACCCGTATGACAAAGTGCCCCAGACAGACTACATGACTTCGGCCAAAATCAATGTGGATGGCGAAGGCGAGCTCGAACTCTCGTTCGCATATTACGAATATCCCGGCTTCACTAATACAGTAGCCGGTGAAATCAGCTTCGACGGAGGTGAGTTCACCGAACTGGTGAAAGGCGACTTTGCCACAGCCGAGGCTCCGGGCTGGGTAACTCTCAGCAAAACCGTTGAAGTGCCTGCCGGCGCGCTCACAGCCGTGATCCGCATAGCTGCCTCGAACGGCCCTGCCGAACCCGCCAACCCCTGTTACCTGAACATCGACAACATCAAACTGCGCTCGACAGAAGCTCCGGCAGCGGTATATCCCGCATCGGTAAGCGACCTCGCTGCCGAGTATGACGATGAAACCAACACGATCACCGTGACCATGGTAGCTCCGGCCAAGAGCCATCCTTCGCTCGGTGATGTGAACGGCGCGGACCTTGACTACATCACACGTATCGATTTGTTCCGTCAGGAAGGTTCGTACGGCGATTATAAACTTGTTCACCAGTTCGAGAATCCGGCTCCCGGCGAAGAGCTGAGCTGGACAGATGAAGAACTCGGCGAAGGCGGTTATTATTACTACAAGGCCATCGTCTATGTCGAGGATTTCTGTGACTACGGTCAGTTCCTCAACCAGCCTGTGCTCGTGGGTCAGATCCCCGGAAATGTAAGCGACTTCAAAGGAGCCTCGACCAAGGGTGGCGCGCCCGTCGTGCTCACATGGACCTCTCCTGCCAAAGACAGCAACGGTAAAGACCTGAAGAAAATCACTTCGATGAAAGTGGAACGTCAGGGTGCTGACTATACATGGACAACCCTGAAAGTGTATGATGACGCAGAACCCGGTACGGAATATGAGTATCTTGACCAGGATGTTGACAAGGATCAAGACTATTCTTATAAAGTGACCTGCTACGGTACAGCCGGCGGTAACTACGGCGCACAGATTTCCGTAAGCACCAAAGAAGACACTCCTGACCGACCCCAGAATCTCAAGGCCGTGTCGAATGCCGACGGCTCTGTGACCGTGACCTGGGATCCCGTCACCTCCGGCATGGCGAACGGCTATCTCGATCTCGACAAACTTGTGTACACCGTTTACCGTGGAGGCAGTGACGTATATTCAGAGACCAGCGCAGAAGTAGTAGCCGAAGGTGTTAAGGATGCAACCTATACAGATAAGGATGTAGACTTCGAAGAGGCCAGCGTGAAATACTTCGTCACAGCCACTTGCGGTGAAAAAACCGGTTATTCCGCTACGTCGAATTCAGTAATGGCCGGTAACCCCTACTCGTTGCCCTTTGTGGAAACCTTCTCCACTCCGGGTGCATATGCCGGTTCGGTTAAGTATGATAACAGCTGGATCACCGAAATCAATTCCGATGCCGCATATTCTTCCTATTGGGGCGTGACATCCTCTTACTACGTCGATGGAGAAGAAGTCAAACCCGCTTCTGAAGACGGCGGTATGGCTTACTGCAACTATAGCACATGGACACAAGCTGAGTGGGATGAATATCTCACAAGTGTGCATCTGAAACTTGCTGATGTCAAGACTCCGACGATCACGTTCCACTACTACGCCGTACAGGGCTTCAACTGCGGTCTTGCGCTGGCTGTAAGCTTCGATAACGGCGAATTCAACGAACTCTGGTCGCGTTCATACAGTGATGTGACAGAGACCGGTTGGGAAAAGGTTGCGGTTCCTGTCGATGTGCCTGAAGGAGCCAAGGTGATGCAGATCCGCATGATTTCGCACAAGGGATCTTACTCATGTCCTGTTATAGTGGACGACATCAAGGTGTTCGACCTCCCGGTGCCCGAGCTGACTGCCGACGACGTTACCAAGGAACTCCGGTGGACCGTCGAACCTACCGAACACACCGATCTTGCCGGCTTCCACGTTTACTGTGACGGCAACCGCAAGAACGAACAGATGCTCGAAGCAACCGTCAACACCCATCCCTCCGATCCCGACATCGCAGGCAACTACACCGTGACAGCTCTCTATCACGGCGGTCAGCTCGAATCGGCTCACTCGGAATATGTATATGTGAAGGGTATCAACGGTGTCGGTTCCGTAGCCGCTGACGGCGTGACAGTTCTCGCCAAGGCAGGAGCTATCGTTGTCGAAGGAGCCGAGGGTCAGTACGTGACCATCCACTCCACTGACGGCGCAACCGTCTATGCCGGCACAGGCGACTGCAAGGTAGCCCTCACCCCCGCCACGTATATCGTCAAGGTAGGCGCAATGCCCGCAGTCAAGATCTTCGTACGATAATCGTAAAATATTGATAACAATACCCGTCCGGACTGTTCCGGGCGGGTATTTTTTTGCCCTTGCTCAAATTTATTTGTTTCAATGGCAAAAGTTTCGTATCTTTGCGAAACGGCCAACCGGTCACATCACATTACTACATCAACGACTTACAGTCATGTCAATTCTCCAGAAAGATAAGAAAGTGGCGCTGTGCAGCGACCACGCAGGCTATGAACTCAAATCCGTCATAGAGTCGTGGCTCGAATCCCGCGGCATCGGATTCGAAGATTTCGGCACACATTCGTCCGAGTCATGCGACTACGCCGATTTCGCCCATCCCTGTGCGGCAGCGGTCGAGGAAGGCAAGTGCTATCCGGGAATCGCCATGTGCGGCTCGGGGAACGGCATCGCCATGACCCTGAACAAGCACCAGGGGATACGCGCGGCGTTGTGCTGGACCGTAGAGCTGGCGCGGCTTGCCCGTCAGCACAACGATGCCAATGTGCTTGTGCTCCCGGCCCGTTTCATCCCTGCCGAGCTGGCTCTTGAAATTGTCGGTACATTCCTCGAGACACCCTTCGAGGGAGGCCGCCACATAGCCCGAATAACCAAAATTCCTGTAAAATAACCGATCATGAAACACCTGCGTATTCTTTTCGCCATTGTCGCGCTCGCCGCATTCATCGGCGCCTGTACCTCGAAACCCAAAGTGGACCCCGAAGCCATGAACCAAGCCATGGCCGTGTTGTCCACGACATTCAATCCCGATAAAGTATGGACTACGGACTCCGGGGTGTTCGTGTCGTTCGATGTAGACACCCTCTTCAACCCGGAAGCTGCCGGCGCGCCCGTAGTCAGATATATAGTGGCCGAGAGACTGCGCGGCCTCAAATCCGCCCAGATGAAAGAGGTGACCGATGTGCTCCGCACCGCCCAGACCTCGCTCCATGTGGTTCTGGCTAACGACCGTAAGGAGGTGCCGTTCGAATTCACCGCCGCCGAACTCAACACACTGCGCAAGGCGTCGCGCATCGACATGGATCTGCCCGCCGTACGCATCGGTATGATAAATATAGCCGACAGCATGAACTCCGAACGCTTCGCCGAGACTGAAGGCGTGCAATCGGTCAACGTAGGGCTCGAAAACGGCTTCATCACCTATACACTGAAGTGGAGCGGCAAAAAGACTTTCGACAAGTCGAACCAGGGACTCCTGACGTCCCGTTATCAGGTATTGTTCGCCGCGCAGGTCAAAGCACTCGAGAAAGTGTTCCCGGGCATTACCGAATCGATGGCCAATGCCGGCATCGACGGCTTCCGAGTACAGTATGCCGCCGGCCCCGAGTCCAAGGTTGAGCTTAAGGAAGCTTTCCCCTGGCGCGTCCTTCTCTGATATTCAAAACAAATCAGCATCCCATGAAACTCATAGACCGCTTTCTACAATACGTCAAATTCGACACCCAGAGCGACGAGCTCACCAATATGACCCCTTCGACACCGGGACAGATGATTTTCGCCCGGCATCTCCGCGACGAGCTGGAAGGAATGGGCCTGAAAGACATATCGCTTGACGAGAACGGATACCTGATGGCCACGTTGCCCGGCAATATCGAAGGCCGCAAGGTGAGCACCGTAGGTTTCATAGCGCATCTGGACACATCTCCCGACATGTCCGGGCGCCATGTCTCGCCCCGCATAGTACAGAACTACGACGGAGGCGACATAGAGCTAAATCCGGCAACCGGAGTGGTGCTCTCGCCCACTGATTTCCCCGAACTGCTCCACTATGTAGGTCAGGATCTGGTGGTGACCGACGGCAATACCCTTCTCGGAGCCGACGACAAGGCCGGCGTGGCCGAGATCATCACGGCGGTACAATATCTCAAGGATCATCCCGAAATACCTCACGGCGACATCCGCATAGCGTTCAATCCCGATGAGGAGATAGGCCGGGGCGCCCATAAATTCGATGTGGAGGCGTTCGGAGCCGATTTCGCCTACACGATGGACGGCGGCGAGATAGGCGAGGTGGAGTACGAGAATTTCAACGCGGCTTCGGCCCGTGTGACGTTCCGCGGCCGCAATGTGCATCCCGGCTATGCCAAGCACAAGATGGTCAACTCGATGCGTATAGCCAACCAGTTCATCATCATGCTTCCGCGTTGGGAGACCCCCGAGCACACCGAAGGCTACGAAGGTTTCTATCATCTGGTAGGCATGGAAGGCTCCGTGGAAGAAACGACACTCACCTACATCATCCGCGACCATGACCACGACCGTTTCGAGCGCCGCAAAAAAGAACTCGAGCATCTCGCCCGCAAAATAAACAACGAATTCCCCGACTGCTGTTCCATCGAAATCAAGGATCAGTATTATAATATGCGCGAGAAAATCGAACCGGTGATGTTCGTGATCGACATTGTCCGCGAAGCCATGCTCAAGGTGGGCGTCACGCCTAAAGTGGTGCCTATCCGCGGCGGAACAGACGGTGCGCAGCTCTCGTTCAAGGGGTTGCCGTGTCCGAACATCTTCGCCGGAGGCCTGAATTTCCACGGTCGTTATGAATTCGTGCCGGTGCAGTCGATGGAGAAGGCCATGCAGGTCATTGTTGAAATAGCCCGCATAGTAGGTTCCGGTGAATACGCCTGAGATTAAAGGAATAACGATATATTGCGGGTCGTGCCCCGGGCACGACCCCGCTTTTGCCGCGTCGGCCCGAATCGTGGGACGCGAGATAGCCGCCGCGGGCCTGCCGCTCGTGTACGGCGGAGGCCGCATGGGCATGATGGGAATAGCGGCTCACGCGGCCCTCGATGCCGGCGGCAAAGTGATAGCGGTGATTCCGGCATTCATGGTTGACCGTGGCTGGAACGACCCCGCCGCTTCGGAGACCATAGTGACCGAGGGTATGCATCCCCGCAAGGAAATGATGGCCCGCATGGCCCGTGGCGCCATAGCGCTGCCCGGCGGAGTCGGCACATACGAGGAGCTGACCGAGCTGATCACATGGCGGCAACTCGGGTTGTATTCCGGCAATATCGTGGTGCTCAATGTGGCGGGATACTACGACGGTCTGCTTCAGCAGTTTGACCGGGCTGTGGCTGAGGGTTTCCTGCCCGCCGACCACCGTGCCCTTTTTGATGTGACCGATTCCGGGGAAGAGGCCGTGAAGCTCGCGTGCGCGGAGCGAGGTCCCTCGGCCCTGAGTCCAAAGTTCTGAACCAGTTAGACGCCGCATGCCGCAAGCGACAGATTCCGTCGATTTTTCCGAGCTTATGCTCATCGAAGCCCTGGACGCCTCGAATGTCAGGGCGGAAGGACCGGACTCGCTCATGGGTCCCCGGCCGGACAGCATAATGCCGCTTGCATTCGACTCCGTGCTCGATACAGCCCGGATCGAGGCATACATGGCTCTCCAGGCTGTTCCTGACACCGTGCAGGCCGTCGCCGAGCAGCCCGCGGACCGGTGGACTGACGGTCTGGCGCCCCGGCCACGGTCCATCCATCCTGCGGCGAGCAACGGATTCCTGCTCACACTGGCGGTACTCCTGATCATCGGAGCGTTCAATATCCGCAACCTCATAAATATCATAGTCACCTCGTCGAAAGAACTTGTGAAGGTGCGTCACGGGCGCGACAACATTTTCACGGAACGATCGGCCTCGGATGCGCGCACACGCCTTTTCCTGCTGCTGCTCGCGACCGCCGGCGCGGGCATTTTCACGGCTGTGGGAGCGTTGGCGGCAAGCGGCTGCGGCGCCTCCATGACAGTGTCCACAGTGTGCGTATTTATCGCGCTGTGTGCGGTGTATTTCGGAGTGATGTATGTTGCCTACCAGACCGTAGGATTCACATTCGCTCCGGGCGACGGACGCCGCGAGTGGATCCGGGGTTATTCGGCGTCGCTGATCCTTCCCGGCTTCATCCTTGCGCTTCCGGCCGTGGCGCTGTTGTTCTATCCGGCGTTCGCGGTGCCAATAGCACTGGGGGCTATGGCGGTGTTTCTGGCAGGCAGGTTATTGTTTATTATCAAGGGTTTTAGAATTTTTTATGATAAAATCGGCGATTTAGTCTATTTTATTTTGTACCTTTGCACCCTTGAAATAATACCATTGCTGGTGGTCTACAGACTTGCGGTGCATGAGTTGATCTGAAGCATCCCGTCCGGGGTTGGAAAACGCCGGAAGCACTTTTTTATTATACTCCGGGCACCATCAGTACACAAGATTTCCGGCGGTGACATTTTTAACTCACTTGAGAGACGTGAATATAAAGAAAATTCTGGTATCGCAGCCTAAGCCTGCATCTGAAAAATCGCCCTATTTCGAACTGGCAGAAAAGTTCGGAGTCGAGATTGTTTTCCGGCCCTTCATCAAGGTCGAAGGTCTTTCAGCCAAGGAATTCCGTGCCCAGAAAGTATCGATTCCCGAACATACGGCCATAATCTTCACCGCGAAGACCGCGGTGGACCATTTCTTCCGTCTCTGTGAGGAAATACGGTATTCCGTGCCCGATACCCAGAAATATTTCTGCACTTCTGACACTATCGGAAAATATCTCCAGAAATATATCGTCTACCGCAAGCGCAAGATTTTCAACTCTCCCACAGGTAAAATGGACGGTCTGATTCCGTTCATCACCAAGCATAAGAACGAGAAATTCCTGCTCGCCATGAGCGAAACGGGCAGCACCAACGATGCCGACGCTCTTGCCGGCATCATAGAATTTGACCGTGCGGCCATGTACCGCACTGTCAGCAACGATTTCGGAGCGGACGAACCGTTCGACTACGACATGCTTGTGTTTTTCTCGCCCGTGGGAATCGAGTCGCTCATGAAGAATTTCCCGGATTTCAAGCAGGGCGACATCGTGATCGCCACTTTCGGTCCCAGCACCACCAAAGCCGCGCGCGACGCAGGCCTTGAAGTGCAGATCGAAGCTCCGAACCCCGACGCACCCTCGATGCCTGCCGCCATAGCCAACTATCTCGCGGCCAATATGTGATCCGGCCATGAAGGGTCTCAGGCTCTACAAGAAGGAAAAACTCTGCTCCCAGGTGGCTATCGACACACTCTTCGCACGAGGCGCGGAGGTTCAGTCGGTCATCGCATACCCTCTGCGGGCCGTGTGGCGCCAGAACGACAGGCGCCACTCCGATTCCCCGATAGCATTTATGATTTCAGTGCCCAAGCGCCGGCTGCGTCATGCGGTTGACAGGGTCACCATGCGCAGGCGCATCCGCGAGGCATACCGTCTGAACCGTAATGCGGTGTCGCTTCCTGAAGATGCGAAGCTTGACCTCGCACTGATCTATGTGGGCGACAAACTTATGCCGTATGCCGCGGTAAACGCAGCCTTGGGGCGTATTCTCAACACCATATCCCAGCGTCAATGTCATCAGGAGGCCGAAACCCACTGAGCGCGGCCGCCGTGTGGCTCCTGTGCCTGCCGGTGCATTTCTACCGTCTGTGCATCTCGCCGATGCTGCCGCCGTCGTGCCGATATACTCCGACATGCAGCCAGTATGCAATCGAGGCGTTGCGGCGTCACGGCCCCTTTCGCGGTCTGTGGCTAACAGTCAAACGTGTCTGCAGGTGCCATCCGTGGGGCGGTTCCGGCTACGATCCTGTGCCATGATTCCGCCACTAAGATCTTTTTCAGACATTCATTCCCACAGGGAGGATTGCGCCGCAGACGGACATACAGTGGTTAGTCGCCGTCCGGGTAGGCCTATGCTGTCAGACGGCTGGTACAGCGTGGGGATTCATCCGTGGGACACGGAGCAGCCCGTAACCTTGGGACAATTGCGCGCGCTGGTTGCCGACGTGCGTTCGCCACGGGTGGTGGCTGTGGGGGAGGCCGGTTTCGACCGCCTGCGTGGGGGTGATATGGTCACACAGTCCCGGCTGTTCCGCCTGCACGCCAAGCTGGCAAGAAAGCTTGGGAAGCCTCTTGTGATTCATTGTGTACGCGCTTTTGACCTGCTGCTGGGGGAAGCTCGCCGGATGAGGCCGCGGCCGGGAGAATGGATCGTACACGGTTTCAGAGGCAAACCGGAGCTGGCACGTCAGCTTCTCGCGGCCGGAATAGACATTTCGCTGGGTGAAAAGCATCATCCCGAGCTGCCCGGCGATGTGATACCACCGGAAAGGCTCTACCGCGAGAGCGATGCGGCGCAGATCTAAAGTTCGGAATAAGCTTGGGAGAACGTGTCACCGCGGCGGATGTCGCCCGTGGTGGCTCCGAGGTTGAGCCAGCGCATGCGCTGGTCAGAGCGGCCGTGGGTGAAGGAGTCGGGCACATCATATCCGCGGGCCTGACGCTGCAGATAGTCGTCTCCGATTTTTGAGGCGGCGTTGATGCCTTCCTCGATGTCGCCCGGTTCAAGCGAATTGAACATCTCGTTGTCGTTGTAAGCCCATATTCCGGCATAGAAATCGGCCTGGAGTTCGAGGCGTACGCTGATTTGGTTAGCCTCGCTTTTTGAAGACCGGGCCATGAGCTGATGAGCTTTGCCGAGTGTGCCGAGAAGGTGCTGCACGTGGTGGCCCACCTCGTGAGCAATCACGTAGGCGTAGGCGAAATCGCCGCCGGCTCCCATTTCGCGCTCCATCTGCTGAAAGAAAGAGAGGTCGATGTAGACGGTTTCATCGGCGGAACAATAGAAGGGGCCGGATGAGGATGTTGCTCCGCCACATGCCGACTGCACGGAGCCGGTGAAAAGCACCATTTTCGGCGGCTCGTATTCAAGACCCATCTTGTTGAATTCGCGGGTCCAGACATCCTCGGTGCCTGCGAGAATCTGAGAGGCGAATGTGGCCATGCGCTCCTCTTCGGCTGTCGGTTCGTAATTTCCCTGTGCCGGGTTGATTATGTTCTGTACGGAAATATCGCTCTGTGTAAGCGCATCAAGAGGATTTCCCCCCTGAAGCCATGTTATCAGGGCAAGGATAATGATGCCGACCAAACCGCCGGCTCCGGCTATTTTGCCTGTGGCGCCGCGGCCGCGGCGGTCGTCCACGTTTGTGCTGGTGCGTCGTCCTGTGAGTCTCATATACGGTGTTTTAGTGTTTTCAGGCTGTCTGAACGGGAATTCCTGTGGCGGCCGTGATGCGGTCGGCGATGGAGCGGAGAGTTTCGGCGTCGACACGGCGCAAGGAGGTGTCCGGGGTAGGGCGGTCGATCGAATATAGCATTATCAGTCGCGGAGCAATGCGTCGGTATGCCTCGATGAGGGCGTTTACTTCCGCCTCGGTGGTATTGTCGAATCCATCGCCGCGGCAGATCATCGTCTGGATGATTCCCTGAGGGCCGAAGTCGGCGAGCTGTCCGATGACTTTTTCAGCAGTGAAGGCCGGATTGACGGGACGGTCAAGCTTGCGAATCGATGAATCGATGGCCGAATCCAGTTTAAGAATACAGTTGTCGACGCGTCGCAGAGCCTCAACCACACGTGGCGAGCCAAGCATGGTGCTGTTTGTCAGTACGCTGACCTTCACGTCGGGGAAATATTTGTCGCGCAGGCGCAGCGTGTCGCCGATAATCTCGGGGAAGTCGGGATGCACTGTCGGTTCGCCGTTGCCCGAGAATGTGATGACGTCAAGACGTTCACCGGCGGCGGCCATGGCCGAGAGCCGGTTTTCGAGCAGTTCGGCCACACGGGAGGCTGCCGGCAGTCCGGATGTCCCGGCACCCTGAGCGTTGAAGCCCGCCTCGCAGTAGAGGCAGTCGAACGAGCACACTTTGCCGTCGGTGGGACTGAGGTTTACGCCGAGCGATGTGCCGAGCCGGCGCGAGTGTATGGGGCCGAAAATGGTTTCGGTGAACATTACCGTTTGCATGTTAAGTAACTCTTCAAAATTAGTTTATATTATGGCTTTTTTTGTAACCCTTC
>CAMWNG010000039.1 GCA_947175575.1 uncultured Bacteroidales bacterium
TAAAATAATCGTCTCGACGCTCTGATATTACGCCTTTATAAGGGATTTTATAGTTAGTCCGGATTATCGTACTGCGACTTTGCGTACACCCTTGACGGTGCGGAGGAGGTAGATACCCGTGGCCGGTGTTCCGGCTACTCGACGACCGTGGAGATCGTAGACAGCGCCATCGATATCGGCGGCGTCGATTTCGACAGTTTCAGCCGCTCCATTACGACGAATCACTAAATCATCAACATAGAACGAACCTTTCTGTGTAATACGGCTGTCAGTCTGAACAAGCTTGAATCCGGCAAGCATGTAGGTGAACGATGCGTCAAGATCAACAGTGGCCGAGCAGTGTTTCCAACCGAGATAGTTGAGATCAGTGAGCTTAATCCACTTGATGTCGGTGCCGGAAGTGACGCCCACATAGAGTTCGTGATTGTTGAAGTCTCCGTTTACATACATTGCGATTTCATCTCCTGAATCAATAAGCAGGGGTTCGTCAGCCTTATAAAGCCATACGGTTTCTCCATCGTGTGATTCCTGGAAGGCATAGTTAAACAATGCGGATGATTTACCAGCGATCTTAGCCGCAGTCGATACCTTGCAACCCGGAGTGGCGGCGGCTATGCCATGGGAATGTTCAGCATTGTATTCAAACGGAGCATTCAGCTCGAAATCGAAATCAGGCGTATATTCAGGGACATCGGCAGTAACATCAACACCGGTAAAGGTGTATTCGACATCCTTGCCCATCGGGAGCTGTTCACGGTCGCGGAGTTCGCCGGAGAGACGCACTGTGTAAGTCTCGCCCACTTCAAGGTTCTTGGTAAAAGCGAACACTACATTGCCGTAGCTGTTGGAAAGTTTGTTCACCTTGCACTCGCGCTTGTTGACCGGCAGTACATTACCTTTTGAGTCCGTGATGGAGATCAAGTCATAAATACCGGAAGACGAGATTACGTTATCGAAACGGAATTCTACATTAGGCGATACATAGTGGACCTGACCGCCGGGTGCCGGGAACTGGTCGATGAGTTCAACGCGGTCGCGCGAACGGGTGGTGAACACGATCTGCCAATCCTCGTTCATTCCCGGATGGCTGTAATTTCGGTCGGGAGTACATGCGCTCTTGTCAAGACGGACAGTATATTCCGTGCTCTGGGTGAACGATGATTCGGGCACAAATGAGGCGTGGTGAAGATTCTTTGAATAGATGAAACGTCCCTCTACGGCAGGAGTGATTGAGAAAGCCTTCTCGAAAGCCTCGGTATCGATGTCGGAGTTGAAATCGAACTCGATTGTAGTGGCGCAGGACACCAGTTCGCCTTCGGCAACCACAGGTGAGTAGGACAGTATCTCAAGGGGATATTCACGACGCATCATCAGCGGGAGGTCGTTGTATGTGACCTCGTTTGCCTTGACTGTCACGGAAGTCTCTGAAGCATAGTATTCATCGTGAGTGGTGCGGAGGGTATAATCGCCGGGGGCCACATTACGGAACACGAACACGCCGTTGTACATATTGTCCGTGGTGCGTTTCTGGACCAGATTGCCCTGCTTGTCGAGCAGTTCTACGAGACAGCCGTTCACAGGGGCGAACCGGTCACGTTCATAGTTGTGGAATATCACAGGCATATCCTTCTCACGGAGGTTGTTGTCATCATATACGATACCGGCTATGTTACCCGTTACAAAACGGTCTTCGGTGTCGAAATATTCCATGATGGAGCGTACGAAGTGCCATGCTTCAAGCCACCAGTAGTCATCGTTCATCAGACGATAAGCCTCGGGGCGATGTTCATGCATTCCGCCTTCGGAGAGAAGTCCCACAGTGTACAGAGTGCGGAGCACACCAAGGCCGGTCTTATAAACTCCGAGATAGAAAGTGAGGTCGCCCTCAACCTGTAGGGGATTAGTCCACACGGGCAACTGATTGCTGTAAAGATTCTTTCCGAGAATATTGCTTATGGTGATATTTTCCGGATAACGGGCGTGGCCGAGGGTTTCCTCGCGGTAGAGCATTATGGGATAATTGACATCCTCGCCTGCGTTGGAGTGAATGGAGAAAAAGAGGTCAACACCAAGCTTATTGGCTTCTTCTGCGATTCCTGAGAGTGAACGGTCATCTGCTTCTGTGTTTTTGATACGTGACAGATAAGGAGTTGCACCCAGAGAGTCGAGGATGTGATACATGTGAAGACCCTTGTAGAGATTCGATTTCGACTCCCAATAGCCGAGAGTGTCATTCTGCGCGAAAGGATAGAGCTGAATGGGACGGTCGTTACCGGTGTATCCGCCATGACCGGGATTAATATATATCTTGAGGTCGCTCATGCGCTTGGCCTGAGCCTGAAAACCTGCGGCAGCCACAGCCGCCAGCATAATGAAAAGGAATATACGTTTCATGTCGACGAGCTGTTAATCGTTAATATTGAATTTGAACATGCGGCCTTCGTGGTCGGTGTAAACCACAGTGCCGTCCTGAGCGGCGGTAGCTTCGCTCACCAGCACTGAGTCGGGGGTAAGCGCGCGCACAATTCCGGTTGCCGTGTTTACAGCCACAAGCTGCGATAAGAGAATTCCATAGCCGTCATCTTCGCTCACTACGGCGACTACAGTGTTAGGTCCGGCCCAGCTTACATAGTCGCCTTTGGCAAGGAGACGCACAGCCTCTGAGCCGTCAGCATTGCAGACATATACGCCCGAGAAAGGTTCACAGAAAGCAATGCGCGAGGCATCGACACTAAGCGAAGCCCACAGATAAGAATGTGCGTCGGCAAGCGGACTTATTTCGACACGCTTTCCATCGCGTTGCACGGCGATGGTACGGTATTCGGCCCACGCAGACACTCCGGGAGCGAAAGCGGCTGCCGACTCATTTCCTCGACCGGGAGCCTGCATACGGCGGTTTTGGCCATCGCGGAACGAATAGCTGCGTACATCGCGATAGATGAGACGATCGTTCATCGACGCGGTGCGATAATAAACTGTGGACCCATCGGCCGAAAACGCGGGCTGGAATCCGGCGGCCACTTCCGAATCGATCACGGATACTGCACCTGACACGAGGTCAAGAGCCTTCAGTCCGGTGTGGTCGACAGTAGTGTAAAGGAGTTTGTTGCCGTCGGGCGAGAGCACGGGATGACACGCACCTTGCTCCACTTCGACAGCCACGGGGCTGCCGGCACGGAGCGCCAACGCTCCGGCCAGACAGCATGTGGTAATGAGTGATTTTATCATTTCTTAGAGAATTATTTTACGGATAACTGTGTTGCCGGCTGCATTGACACGGCAGAGATATACACCGGATTCGAGACCGGAGACGCGCACCACGTTACCGCCGGCGGCAGCCACTGTGGCACCCTTGAGGTCGAGAATTTCGACAGATACGATGGTAAACGGAGCATTTGCGCTTACAAAGTCGGCTCCGGGACGGGCGTTCACTATAACTCCGGAATTATCCTCATCGGCTGCAATATCTTCAACCGATGCAGTGTGCTTGTAACGGAGATTCTGAATCTTGACTGTTCCGGCGTCGGAGCCAAGTCCTGCCACCTGAGCGATGCGTACGCCTGTGAGGCGGGCTTCGGATTCAAGTTTTTCGGGGAACAGACTGATTGTTTTCCATCCGAGGAAGTCAAGTTTGCAGACTTCAAGATTATTGACTGTGTTGCCGGTGTATTCCAGATAGAGCTCATTACCGCTGAGGTCGCCAAATACTTCGAGACCAACATAGCAATACTTAGGTGAAAGCAGCGGTTCGTTTTCGGGAACAGTGCGATGCCATACAGCCTCACCGCCTTCAGTATTTTCAAACTTATATCCGAATTCAGGACATAGGCGGTCAGAATAAAGAGGTGTCTTGGAGTCGTATGTGAGGTTGACGGCAGCAGCGGACATAGATGCAGCATCATCTGCATGAAGCGCTTCTCCATCAAGAGCGATGTCGATGTAGTCATCGCAGCGATAACCTCCGGAATCGCGGGCATCTGTAGCTTTGAATTTAACTGTTACGGGACCTTGAATTGAGATACCGTCTCGGTCGGAGATCGTGCCGTCGAAGGTCAGGGTGTATGTTTCTCCATTGACAAGATCGGAAGTGAACGGCAGACGGAACCAACCGTATGAACTCTTTGCAGAGGATGCTTCCTTACCGCGTTTGTTGAATGCCACTTCTTTGCCTTTGGAGTCATAGCAATGCACCTGTGACGTGATCGACGAGGTCTGTATGGTCTTGTCGAGGCGCATCTCGATACGGGCATCGTGATAGTGCACCTCATCGCCGTTCTTCGGATAATACCCGAGAATATCGAGGTAGTTACGGTCCGTAGTGAAGAATTTGAACGATACCGGTTCATGCAGATTGATATTATCCGGATGACGGGCCTCGGTACCGAGTGTGACAGTATAGATAGTCGATACTGCGTAAGGTCCCGAGGGTTTGAAGGTCATGGTCTGGTTTGTATTGGTCCATTCGAATGTACCTTTAATTTCCGGTTCTATCCTGAAGGCCTTCTCAACCGATTCGGTATCCATATCCCAGTTGAAATTGAGGACTATCGGGGTGTTACAAAGCAGACCTTCTTCGCCTTCGGCCCATACGGGTGAATATGACACTACTTCAGGAGCTGTATCTCGAATCTTATCAAGCGAGAAGTTCTGATATGTGATTTCATCAGCCTTGACCGTAATATCAGCCTCTGCGGGATAGTGGGTGTCGCAACTTACCTTGATGGTGTATTCGCCGGGCTGCACGTCACGAAAAGCGTAAATGCCATTTGTCAGGATAGGATGAGTGGTGTACGAATCCACGAGTTTACCGCTCTTGTCGTAAAGTTCCACTTTGGCATTCTGCACTGTGGCCAGACGGTCTTCGCCGTGTTTTGCATACTGGCCTTCACGGGGCAGACGCGAGTCATTGATACGTCCGCCTATCTGGCCGACGGTCTCGCCGGGCTGTTCGAAATATTCGTCGACAGCCTTGCGGAAATGCCATGCTTCAAGTCGGCAGAAATCGTCATTCATCAGACGGTAAGTCTCCGGGATATAGTCGTGAAAAGAGCCTTCTGACAGCATGCCGGTGACCTTGAGACCGCTCAAAACGCCCAGGCCCACCTTATAGCCCCAGTTGTAGAAGTCCCAGTCGCCACGAACATTCATGGATTTGTCGGTCCAATAGGTAGCTCCGTTGTCGAGCAAATGGCGGTTGAGAATGGTAGCGATCACACGGTCTTCGGCATTATCAGCTTCTTTATCCCAACCGCGATACAACATCAGGGGAAAATTCACGCGGTTGACCGTACCGGTAGCGTTGGAATGAATTGAGAAGAAAAGGTCGGCCTTGCTGTTGTTGGCCAGAGTATAGATCTCGGAGAGCTTCAGATCATCGGCTGTAGTATTGGTCACACGTGACATAACCACCTTGTAACCCTTGGCTTCAAGCATGTCGCGCAGATGAAGAGCCTTTGCGAGATTGGAATTAGATTCCCAATATCCCTCCGGATCGCCCTGTTCATAAGGTTCGATAACCACATTACGGTCATCTGAATCATGACCGCCGTGTCCCGGATTGAGATAAATCGTAATGCCGTTAGGTTCTACGGCTGATGCGCCTGCGGCTGTGGCACAGAGAAGCGCGATCGCGCAAAAACGGTTGAGTTTATGTGTCATAGCGGCGTTATTTATTAAGTGTGAGGGAAACCTGATAGAACACACCGTCGATAGTGTGGTAGATGAGAGCTGAACCGTCGGCCGCAGCGATCGGTTCGAATGTGAAGCTCTCGGGTGCGGTAACAGCCTGAGACTCGCTGCCGTCAACGCGGACAAGCACTATCTGCGATGAGCTGAACTGATGTCCGTCATCTGTCGTGTTCATCGCAGCAATCACATCGTCGCTGACCCATACGGGAGCCTCCAGACTCGGAATTACTGTAAGCACAGAGCCTTCAAGGTCTGTGATATACACGCCCTTCCCGGCGGCCACGAACATCACACGGCTACCGTCAGGAGACATTGAAGGCCAGATATATCCGGCACAATCGACGGGGTGGATGCGGGTGACAGAGCCATCCGGGGCTGTAAGTATTATATTGTCGGCTTCAACTGTCAGCGGGTTTTCGGCCATACGCGCCACAGCCTGCCGGGCCACATTCGGACTAATCTGTACCTGCCGACCCACTTCGGCTATCCGGGCCGACGCGGCTACAGAGAGTGCCAGTGCCGAAATCAGAAGTAAGTTTTTTTTCATGTAAAGACTTTTTATAAAACCGGAAAACAGCCGGACCGAACGTCCGACGGTTCTCCGGATATTTAAGGATTAGATTATTTATTTGACAATAAGAATGGAAGTATGGCGGACACCTGCACCGGTTGCAGCCACAACATAAGCACCTGAAGTGGGAGCGGTGAAGAATCCCATGCCTTCAACGAGAGATATCTCGGTCACAGGAGCACCGGTCATACCGTAGACTGTCACCTTGTCGGCACCGGGAGCGTTTACCGACACTTGTTCGCCGGCTTGTACGGGGTTGGCACCGAGATGCATGCCAGATGCAACAGCAACTTTTGCAGATTCAATGCCGTTGTAGTTGGTATATTCTGCATCCACACCACCGAACTTGAGGGTGTGCTGTCCTTTATAGGCAGCGTCGGTCCGCAAAGTTATACGTATACGTTTGAATTTTATGGGATACTGGCATATATCCTTGATATCCAACACACTCGACAGATCGAGAGCCACACGATGTGTAGTACCGGCAACATAGGGCGTTTCGGGTTCGATTTTCACGCTGGTGTCACGGGTGTTCATTGCAGCCTGTATCACAAATGTTATAGACGCGATGTCCACATCGGTGAAGAATTCTGTGTAGAACGCATCAGGCAAGCTGTAGAAGCTCTTGAGTCCTTCTTCAAGAGTAAATTCGATATAAGGCGCACGAGGAGCTTCATACTTGAATGAGGTGTTTCCTTCAGCATCCATTGACAGTCCGGTTATTCCACTTGCACCCTTGACTTTCCACGATCCAAAATCTTCAGCAACGGGAAGCACTGCGGCAGGTGAAATTTCAACGGTCACGTCAGCTTCATCAGAGAATTCGCCGATGGTGCATTTCACCTTTGATGAGCCTTCTTTCAGACCATGAAGAATACCGTCAGCGTCTATTTCAACGATTTCAGGATTCTCGATCTCCCATGCCAAATTAGCTGGATCATAGGTATAGACATCCTGTCCGGCGGTAGCTGTCACCTCGAAAGGATAAGCAGCGGCACCGTCGATGAGAATGTTGTGAGAGCGCATCTGCACCTTAGCGCCAACGACTTTCATGTCCGCAGTGGCTGTTACATCGCCAACCTTAGCGGTGAGCACTCCCTCGGCAGGCTTTCCGGATGCCATGAACTTATTGCCTTCGCATGAGCCAAGCTCTTCGGCACACGAAAATTCGACATCTTTATAATCGTAAGATATAACCGCACCGTATTTATTATAAGCGATAACCGCGGGAGATGCGGTGGCATAGACAGGAACCACAAGTGAACGGTCGTAGAAGGCGAGCGAAGCTACTGTGTTGTCATCCTCCGGAGCGACGGAATAGACCATCCAACCGTTGGCGACGGCGCGGGGAATTTTTTCGGTAGTGGTGTTCACGATCTCGTAGTTCACCATCATTTCGGCAGAACCGCCTGCGTCGAAATTAGCCATGTTGGAGCATCCGAGATAACGTGCGATTTCGCACATCTGTGTGGTCTCGCATCCATATGACGATCCGTAAACGGGAGCGGTGGACTTGTCGATCACGATGATGTACAGAGTCTTTCCATCGGCAGAAGTGCCATAACCGGTGCGAGAATAGATGTCATAATTGTATTTCTCGTTTTTGTTATGCTTGGTAAGTTTGCCGTTACGCATCACCAGAGCATTGCCACCGATCGCATTTTCAATAGGTTCAGTAGATTCATTGTCTTTACCGGGATTGAAAGTCCAGTTGTATTCGAGTGTAACTTCATCGCCCTCTTCGAGTTTGGCCATCGCGGTGGCATTGTCGCCTCGGCCCACGAGAGCCAGATCATGCGCGCCGAGTGTACCTTTGCCGGCGTTGAGTCTCACTTCCTTAACAATGAATTTCATGGGAGAACCACCCTTCCAGTCCTCGCCCTCGGCGAAATCGAGAATTACCTCGGTGGCGTCGCCGGCATTGTCGAGATAATAGTTGCCTGACTCATTCTGGGCTATGGGTTTGAACGGCGTGGACGCTCCATAGTGAGAATTGTACATGCACAGTTCGTCGTTCCACACGCCTTTGTTGCACTGCCATACATCAAGCGTCCCTATTTTGTCGTTCTTGGCCTTGATTTCAGAAGTACAGTAGTCGATGAAGAGAGTTTTGTCGTATGAGATGCCCACGATACCGGTGCGTTGTGTTCCTCCGTCCCACTGGTCGCGGTGTTGGTTCGACTCCGTGATGAGTTTGCCGTTGCGGAGCGAAACATTGCGGGTAATTCCCGAATAGACGGCCGCCTCGGACTGAGATGACACGACCCAGAAGTTGGCATTTGCGGCTGCAAGCGGACGGTGGCCTTCGCTGCTCTGGCGTTTGGCTGCGGTTACGAGCGATTCCGTACCGCTCGACTTCTCGTTGGCCACGGTGGTTTCGATGCGGTTATATGGATTCGTGAGGTCGACTGTAACCACATTCACATTCAGGGGGAATTCGGGAATCCGGATGCGTGTGTACACAGTGCCGGGACCGATCTGACGCTCGATCAGACGCTGCAATTCGTATTCTTGCTCTTCTCCGGAGCGATTTGTCATGGTGAAAGTCTCGGCCGACGCTGCAAAAGCCATAGACGCAGCTGCCGCACACAGGAGTAGTTGTTTTTTCATGTTATAGATAAATTTCGCCCCCGGTCGGGGCCAATGAAAGATTCAAGGGATTATTGTTCAGCCACAAAGGTACGAAAAATATCAATTCGCACCAAATAAAAGTGTCATGGCTTGGCTTTCGCGCCGGGAGCCTCCCGTTAACCGTGAATCGTGTCCGAGTTTTTTACATAAAAAGATTGGAGTGTCAGATTTTTTCCGTAATTTTGCAACACATATCCCGCGCAGACGTTTAACTGACATACACAACAAAAATATATAACCAAAAACATGGCAAATATCAACGACTACAATTTCAACGGCAAAAAAGCCATCGTGCGCGTTGACTTCAACGTACCCCTGGATGAAAACGGTCATATCACCGATGATACCCGCATCCGTGGCGCTCTTCCCACCCTCAAGAAAATCCTGGCCGACGGCGGCTCTCTCATCATCATGTCCCACATGGGCAAGCCCAAAGGCAAAGTGAACCCCAAGTTCTCGCTGGCTCAGATCAAGGATGACGTGGCCAAGGCTCTCGGCACCGATGTAAAATTCGCTGAAGACTGCGCCAACGCAGCCGAAGCTGCCGCCAACCTCAAGCCCGGTGAAGTTCTCCTTCTCGAAAACCTCCGCTTCCACCCCGAAGAAGAAGGCAAACCCGTAGGCATCGACAAGGAAGATCCCGGCTACGACGCAGCCAAGAAAGAAATGAAAGAACGTCAGAAAGAATTCGCCAAACTTCTGGCTTCATACGCAGATGTTTATGTGAACGACGCGTTCGGCACAGCTCACCGCCGTCACGCCTCCACAGCAGTAGTTGCCGACTACTTCGACAAGGAAGACAAGATGCTCGGTTATCTGATGGAGAAAGAAGTGAAAGCTGTGGACAACATCCTCAGCGACATCAAGCGTCCTTTCACAGCCATCATGGGCGGCTCCAAAGTGTCAACCAAGATCGGCATCATCGAAAACCTCATGGACAAGGTGGACAACCTCATCCTCTGCGGCGGCATGACCTACACCTTCGCCAAAGCACAGGGCGGCAACGTGGGTCAGTCGATCTGCGAGACCGATAAGCTCGACCTCGCCCTCGACATCATGAAGAAAGCTAAAGAAAAGGGTGTGAACCTGGTACTCGGCACCGATTGTGTTGCCGCCGATTCGTTCAGCAACGACGCCAACACTCAGATCTGCTCCGTAATGGATATTCCCGAAGGTTGGGAAGGTCTCGATGCAGGTCCCGAATCACGCAAGGCTTTCGCCGACGCCATCAAAGATGCCAAGACAATCCTCTGGAACGGCCCTGCAGGCGTATTCGAATTCGACAACTTCACCGGCGGCTCTAAAGCCATCGCTGACGCTATCGTTGAAGCTACCGACAAGGGTGCGTTCTCGCTCGTAGGTGGCGGCGACTCAGTGGCATGCGTGAACAAGTTCGGTCTGGCCGACGAAGTTTCATACGTATCCACCGGCGGCGGCGCCCTCCTCGAAGCAATCGAAGGGAAGGTGCTCCCCGGCATCGCCGCTATCAAAGGCTGATAGCATAACCGATATCTGAAACTAATGCCTCAGGTGAACATTTAGCTCTCCTGAGGCATTGTTTTTATATATCCTTTTGACTTATGAAACTCTCTGAAGACTTTTACAGCTGGATAGCTGAACATTCATCCGACGACCCCGCACGTCTGCGACTTAAATTCGGCCGCGACCGTGCCTTTGAGATCCTCCAGATCGACTGCCGCCGGAAATATGCCTCTAAACTTGCCGACTCACTTGCAGCCGACCCCGAATTCATCTTCCCTACGGCTCTGAGCGGCGAACAGACCACCTCGGACCGTCTGGCAAGTTACCACGCGGGGATGGTTCCGGACGGTGCAAGCGTCATTGACCTCACGGCCGGCCTCGGCATCGACGCCATGTCAATGGCTCGCCACGGCGCCGCTGCAGTAGTGGCCGTGGAACGCGACCCGGAAGTAGCCGACGCACTGCGTCACAACTCACGCGGCCTCGAAAATTTCGAAGTAATAGAAGGCGACTGCCGCGATGTAATCAAAGATCTGATCACCCAAGGCCGAAAGTTTGATTACGCATTCATCGATCCGGCACGCCGTGCCGGCGACGGTTCAAGGGTGTTCGCCCTCGGCGACTGCGAGCCTGATGTCACCGCCATGCTGCCCGAGCTGCGCAGTCTGGCAGGAAATCTGATCGTGAAAGCCTCGCCTATGCTTGACATAACCGATACTGTCGACCGTCTGCCGGGCACTACCGAGGTCACGACCCTCGGCACCACCACAGAGTGCAAGGAACTCGACATACGCGTCGACCTCGATTCCGACACCACCGCAGGATATATAATCAAAGCAGTAACGCTGGGAGACGGACTCATGTCGGAATTCATGTTCACGCGTGCGGAGGAGGCCGCAGCGACAGTGATGTTCGGGGAGCCGCGCGTGGGAGATACAGTCTATGAACCCTTCCCCGCCGTGATGAAGGCCGCGCCGTTCAAGCTGCTCGGCGAACGGTTCTGCCTGAAAAAAGCCGGTCCGAACACTCATATGTGGTTCTCGGACACTGAGGCGCCTGATTTTCCGGGACGTGCTCTGCGGGTTATAGAAGTGCTTCCGTACATGTCAAAACACATCAAGCGATATGCCTCACGCTATCCCAAAGCCGGTGTTACCACCCGCAATTTCGATACCGGCGCCGATGCGTTACGCACAAAACTCGGAGTGAAGGACGGGCCGCTCAGGCTTTTCGCCATCACAGCTTTCAACTCGCGCAAACTACTCGTAACGTGTGAACCGGTTACACTTTGAGAAATATTGGGGAACCGGGGCTTAAAAAGAATGGAATCGTACCATATGACACGATTCCATTCTTTTTAGATATTTTTAGACATCAGTTGAGATCAATTGCATAATAGGCCGGACGGCCGGAAGGTGTGATACCGGAAATGAACATCACTTTGTCTGATCCGTCGGGCAAGGCGCGTATTGCCTGGAAGAGCTGTTCGATGTCGTCGGGCGACGCAACACGTGTGTTGTTGATCGAGGTGATCACGAATCCGTCGGGCATTCCGGCCTTTGCGAACAGACCACCGTCCTGAACATCGACCGACACGCCACGCGAGATTTCAAGACGTCGCAAAGTCTCATCGTCTGCTTTGGTCATCACTGCGCCGAGTACACCCATGGCCGTCTGCGGCGTAAGCACATCGGTCTGGCCGTTGCGGTTGCGGAGAGTGACTTTCACCTGAGCCGGTTTGCCGTCGCGCATATAACCGATGGATATGACATCGCCGGGGCTGTGTTTGGCCATTATTTCCTGAAGTGTAGCGGTGCTGCCTACGATCTCGCCATCGATGGTGACAATGACGTCGCCGGGCTTGAATCCGGCCTCGCGCGCGGCAGTGCGGTCCTGCACTTCAGCTACATAGATGCCGCGGGTGACATCTTTCAGACCTTCTTTTTTAATGAGTTCGGGCGTGAGTTCGGTAAATGAAATGCCAAGGAAGGCCCGCTGAACCATACCATAGCGCGAGATGTCATCCACCACTTTCTGCACAATACTCGTAGGAATGGCGAAGGAACATCCGGCGTAGGTGCCCGTCTGCGAATAGATGGCGGTATTGATGCCAACAAGTTCGCCATCGAGATTCACGAGCGCACCTCCGGAATTGCCGCGGTTGACAGCTGCATCGGTCTGTATATAGGATTCGATGCCTCCGGACGAGGGTGTCCGCGTAGTGGTGCTTATATTACGGGCTTTCGCACTGACTATGCCGGATGTGACCGTAGAGGTGAAGCCGAAGGGATTGCCCACAGCGAGCACCCATTCGCCCACATGGAGGCTGTCGCTGTCGCCCATCGGGATGACATGGAGGTCAGGAGCGCTGATGCGGATGACGGCGAGGTCGGTGACTGGATCGGCGCCTACAACCTCCGCGGTGAAATTGCGGTTGTCGTTGAGAGTGACTTCAAGGCGTTCGGCTCCATCTATCACATGGTTATTGGTTACGATAAGACCGTCGGCAGAGATAATCACACCCGAACCGAGCCCCACCTGCTGCTGTTCGGCCGGAGCCTGGCGACGTTCGGGCCGCTGCTGAGGAGCACCGAAAAAATATTCGAAGAACGGATCGTTGAAGAATCCCTGCTGTGGCATCTGCTGCTGCCGGGGAGTGGCGAAGCTCTTGACAGACACTACACCGTTGACTGTATTTTCGGCAGCTCGTATGAAATCGTCTTGCGAGATAACGCGGCCGGGCACGCCTTGTGCATTTGTGCACGCGGCGGCCGCCAGCGTCAGAGAGAGGAGAATAATCTGGTTTTTCATATATGGAAGAATTGTTGTTTCAATCGGATTAGTGTGTGCAAATTTAACTCCATACGACGATTTTAATTGTTTAGGGAGCGTTAATTACTGCAAATTTTTGGATTTATTCGCATTGCCCCGATTTAACCGTACCGATTGTTAACAGTTCTTGAAGCTGTTTAACAGGATTTTTTACTAACTTTGCATGCTCATTCATATTAATCTGACATGAAAAAGACCGTTCTCATCACCGGAGCGACATCCGGCATAGGCCTCGCTACCGCCAGGGCCTTTCACGATCAAGGTTTCCGTCTGATCATAACCGGACGTCGCGCCGAAATCCTTGATGCACTCACAGAAGAATTCACCGCCGAAGATTGTCTCGCCATACAGATGGACGTCCGCGACCCCGAACAATGCCGCATGCTGCCCTACCGCCTGCCCCAGGAGTGGCAGGATATCGACGTGCTCGTGAACAATGCCGGCCTTGCCCTCGGACTCGAGCCCGTCTACGAAGGCGACCCATCGGACTGGTCGACGATGGTCGACACCAATATAAAAGGACTGCTCGACGTCACCCGCGCGTTAGTGCCCGGAATGATCGCGCGCGGACACGGACACATTATTAATATAGGCAGTGTGGCAGGTGATGCAGCCTACGCCGGAGGTGCGGTCTACTGCGCCACCAAAGCGGCTGTGAAAGCCATAACCGACGGACTGCGCATCGACCTCGTGGACACCCCTCTGCGCGTAACCCTCATCAAACCCGGACTTGTGGAGACTCCGTTCAGCACCGTACGTTTCCACGGCGACAGCGAACGCGCCGCCAAGGTCTACACCGGCATCGAAGCCCTGCAGGCCGAGGATATAGCAGACACTATAGTCTATGCTGCAATGGCTCCTGCACACGTGCAGATAGCCGAGATGCTGATTCTCGCGACACGTCAGGCCAACGGCTCACTAATCGTGCGCCACTGATCAGCGGGCGACGGCAACGAACATTGGCGCGGAGAGATATTTCCGCGCCATTTCTGCAATTATGGCAGGCGTCAGAGTGGCGATCGTGTGTAGCTGACGTTCGAAATAGTCGGCAGGGGTGCCGACAAGAAGACGCGTAGTGTAATAGTCGAGTAATCCGAGCGGAGAATCGGTATTGGCTGCAAGGACGCTCCAGGCATACATCCGCAGCCGACGCAACTCGTCGCCCTGTGGTGGATTGTCGACAAGCGCGGTAATTTCCGCCTGCGTTTCCGCGATCACTTGCTCCACAAAATTTGCATCACATTGGGCGTCTATCTTCACGTACGCCCCTTCTCGGCTCCCGAGCAACGCCGCCGAGATGCCATAGGTCAACCCTTTCTCTTCGCGAATATTTGTCATCAGGCGACTGCCGAAATATCCCCCGAGAGCCATAACGGTCAGACGAAGAGGGATGTAGTCGGAATTGTCGCGTCCGATTGTGGGCAGAGTCATGCTCACGGCAGCCTGTACGGCGTCCGGAACCTCAATGTCGCAACGCCCGGCACCTTCGGGCGCATTGGGAATCACTGTCAGACCGGTGCGGACGGCCGACGTAAGCGAGGCAGCAATGTCGCGTACGGCGTGCAGGGAAGAATCCGAGAATCTGCCGCCGAGGTACACATGCACCGCTCCCTGTCGGAATTCATCGTAACATGCCAGCACTCTATCGAGCGTTACGGCCGCGAAATCTTCCGGCCGCAGGACACATGCCGAAGGATGTCCGGCTCCGGTCACGGCTTCCCGCGCCCTGTTGGATGCAACGTGCATCACCTGGGCGAGACGTGTGGCCGCGGCAGCTCCAAGACGCCGGGCGGCTGTCACCACTGTATTTTCAGTAAACGTCGCGCGGGTCAGTATCGACTTCAAAACCGGAACTATCGAAGGAAGGTTCTGGTCGAGGACAAGCACGCTGAGTGCCGTATAATGGTCGGCCACGCGCGACGCCAATCTCGCACCGTTGAAATCAACAATGTCAGCTATACGACCGGGAGCATAGTCGAGAGTCTGTTCGCGCATACATTCGGCCATCACACTCATAGCTGCCTGATCGGCCGAATCAAGCAGACCACCGGTGACATAAAACTCCACACGACAGATGTCCTGCTCGCCCGTGTTGAGCACATTGAACGCCACACCGTTGTCAAGCGTTTCAGAAGATATCGGCACGATGTTTATATCGCTGAATTCCACCACTGGCGGAGGAGTGGAACGGTCGACAGGCACTGTCTGCGCCGCAAGATATTTTTCGGCGCGCTCGAGATCATCCGGCGTATCAATGCCGATAGTGGCCGAGTCAGTCACGGCCGTCTGTATCGGATAGCCGGCCTGAAGCCATCGCAGCTGTTCCAGACTTTCAGCCTTCTCAAGGGAACTCTGCGGAAGATTCACCAGCTCGGCGAGTGTGTCGGCACGAAAAGCGTAAATCCCCACATGGGTATAATACTGCGTCTTTACAGGCCATTCAGCTTTTTCGGCTCCCCTGACATAAGGGATCACACTGCGGGAAAAATAAAGCGCGCGACCGAAATCGTCAAGCACTACTTTCGGCGTGTTGGGATTAGCCAGAGCATCATAGCCGGCTGCTGAATCAAAACGCCGCACGAGGGTGGCTATTTTGGTGCCCGGGCGGTCGAAACAGCGTTTCAGTGCGTCAATCTGCGTCGGATCGATGAACGGCTCGTCTCCCTGAATGTTTATCACCACATCTGCATCCGACCCACATATCTTATATGCTTCGTAGCAGCGGTCGGTGCCGCTGCGGTGGCGTTCGGAAGTCATGACCGCTTCGAAACCGGCGGCTTTCACGGCTTCCAAGATACGGCTGTCATCGGTGGCCACAACCACTCGGTCCAGAGCCTTCGAGGCCTGACGGCACACCCGCTCGATCATTGTCATTCCTCCGATTCGGGCAAGCGGTTTGCCGGGAAATCTTGTGGAGGCATATCTGGCTGGAATTATTCCTATGAATTTCATTGTAACTCTGATTAATCTAAGGGTTCGACATAGAGCTGCGCGGCTTCATAGCGCACGATTTTTACCGGTGCAGTGGCATCGATAAATTCTCCGGTAGAAGTGGCATCGAATACCGTACCACCGACACGCACCTTTCCGGCAGGTCGCAGCGGAGTGGTCGCCACTCCGGTCCGACCCACATACTGTGCAGGATCCATATCAACACCAATGTAGCCGTCGGAAACAGTCTGTTCATGCGTCAGCGATGTGGCTTTCTGCAGGCGTTTCGGGCCGATACGCGACGTAAGGAGCCATACGAGCAGCCCTGCACCGACAGTGCCGCCTGCGATTATTCCCAGCGGACGCATGAAGTCGTGCGCGGTCAGTCCCAGATCGGAATAATGCAGCAAGGCTCCTATGAGCGAGGCAAGAATTGCCATGAATCCCGCCACGCCCGCTATCCCGAATCCCGGAATCACGAATATCTCGAGCGCGAGCAGCACGATACCAATAATAAATGTAATCACCACCCAGAGCGCGAGAGTTCCGGCCACTATCATGGGTAGGAAATACAGAACTGCCGCCACACATGCCACGGCAGCCGCAAAACCGAGTCCGGGTGTATGCATCTCCATGTATATACCGCCGAGGATCAGCATCACGAGCACTGCACGGACAGCTGCCGATGCAAGAAATCCCATGAATGTGTCGGTCGGATCCGGCTTGAAATATTCTATACGTGCATCGTGGATGCCGAGCCGTTCAATTACATCCGGCACATCTGCGGCCACTCCGTCCACAAGACCTGCCTCGACAGCCTCCTGGGTGGTGTATGCCAGCGCTTTTGTGGGTGTGACCATATCTGCGGCCAGGTCAGGATCGCGTCGCCAGCGTGGTACAGAGTCGCCTTCGGGCACATATTTGCCGTGTCCTGCCGCCGTGGAACGCATGACGCTGCTCCAGTAGTTCTGATACTTGGGAGGCATCGGCTCGCCCTCTCCGTTCACCACCGTAGCCGCTCCGAGGCTGCTGCCCGGTGCCATGAAAGCCGAGTCGCAGGCAAGCACAATGAGCGCGCCCGCCGAGGCTGCGTTGTGGTCGACAAACGCCGCGGTAGGAATCGGACAACGCAACAGAGCCGTGCGTATGGAGTCGGCCATATCGACAGCTCCACCGTATGTATTTATCTTCAACAGAAAGAGGTCGGGAGCCGGAGACATCCGCTCGGCACTTTCGAGCGCACGGCGGGTGTGACGCCATGCGGCAGCATCGATCTCCGAATCCAGATTGTAAACGAATACCACCGGTTGCGTCGCGCCGAGCATAAGCGCCGACAACGACATTATAAGACTAATCAGAAATCTCATGTTTTCGGAAATATGACGGCGCAAGCAATGCTCCGCCGATAAGGTAGATATAATAACTAAGGATTCGCCAGATGGTCGCCAGTACCAACGCCACGGAAATATCGCCTATCAGATCACCGTAATAGTTGGTGAAAATATACTCGCTGACTCCGCTGCCTCCGGGCGTGGGACTTATCATAAGCACAACCCAAACGACAAACTGGCGTCCGAATACAAGCAGTCCCGAAGCCGCGGGGACAAAGGCCCAGAACAGCGCGTTTACAACGAAGTATCGGGAAAACCAAGAGACGGTAGTGGCTCCGAACACTTCGGCCCACCACCCTTTCGAACGACCGCGCACCCATTGCGATGTCTCGCGCAGATTGCTCATCATCTCCTGCGCGTTTTTCGACCACCTCCGCAGCATCCGTAACCCGAACAGCCACATCACACCTTTCTCAAGCCATTGAGGACGGGCGAGGATGCCAAGGTAAAGGATTCCGGCCCATATCACTATACCGGCATATACCAGCCAGAACACCCATTCCATTCCCGACAGGAACGCGTCGCCCGACACTTCACCGAAGAGATCATCCCACGGAATAAGCAGGATAAGCACCGGACAGAATACCACGAAGAACAATTCATCAAGCAACAGAGTGGTGAGGGTAAGCGCCGTGGCCCTGCCCACTTTCACACCTTCGCGATTCAGGTAAAACACAGCGAGCGCGCTGCCTCCCACAGCCGAGGGCGTGATGGCCGATGTAAAGGCACACATTATGTCAACGCGGAACGCCCTCTTCCATGTCAGGGCTTTATCAGTGATGATCCTGAAACGCCACGCGAGTCCCCAGTCGCGGCCTACCACAAAGACGAGGGCCGCACAGAGGCCTATCACCGTCCGGGTGTCCAAGCGTAACAGATTCCATGCCTGAGGATTAAAGTCGGATAAGAACATCCACACCACAACGGCCACCCCGATCACAGCCGGAATGACAGCTTTAAGCAACGTGGATCTCAATCGGTAAGCCATGCTGTCAGTCAGCGCTCAACACATTAATAAATTCCATCATTCTCTCTACCGGATCCGGAGCCGCAGCTATTACGGCACCGACCGCCACTCCGCTGCATCCGTCGGCAATGACAGCCGCGGTAGCCTCGGCCGGAGAATGTATGCCTGATGCCACGATCGCAGTAGGTATTCCGGCGAGACGTACGGCCTCAACGAAAGCAGTGCGTTGCTCGGACGTGAAATCAGCCGGTAGAGTTACGAAATCGACATCGGCGCCTACAAGCAGCGAGGGCGCGGTGGAATCTGCGATCTCCACGCCGATGATGGCTTCCGGACCGAGTTCATCACGTATCTTCAGAGGTGTTTCTGAAGGATTGTCGGTAAAATAACGGCGCGAGAGGCGCACTCCGTGCACATTGAGATCCCTGGCCAGGGCGGGACGGTCATCTATGGTGAGTATCACGCCCGCATCGCGGCACATGTCCACGATGTCCGGAGCCGCCACCTGACGAAGTTCATCGTCAGTCAGTTCCGGGAAATGCAGTGATATCCAGGCGCATCCTCCTTCGATAGCCATTTGCGCCAATTCGGCGGGTGAATATTTTTCGGATTCCGAGAGTATATATTGTACCATCTGTGTTTTTGTTGGGTTTGCAAATTTAGCGATTTTTTTCGTACCTTTGTCAAAAATTTCACCCATACACCAATCCATAACAATTTTCCCCTAAACAAGATGGCAAAAATCGGCTCGGTCAAAACCCCCGTAGGATGCAAGGCCCTGCTGCTGGGCAGCGGCGAATTAGGCAAAGAAGTAACTATCGAACTGCAGCGCTACGGCGTCGAGGTCATCGCGTGTGACAAATACGCCGACGCTCCCGCCATGCAGGTTGCCCACCGCGACTATGTGTTCAATATGCTCGACCCGGAGGAGCTCGTCCGCGTAGTCAAGGCTGAACACCCCGACCATATCATTCCGGAAGTCGAAGCCATCGCCACTCCCGCGCTTGTCGAACTTGAAAAAGAAGGCTACAATGTGACCCCCACAGCCCGTGCGGCCTACCTCACAATGAACCGTGAAGGTATACGCCGCCTCGCCGCCGAGGAACTCGGCCTCCCCACATCTCCCTACCGTTTCGCTGACACTTACGAGGATTTTCGTGCAGCTGTGGATGCGGTGGGCATTCCTTGTGTGGTGAAACCGGTCATGAGTTCTTCAGGTCACGGTCAGAAAACCATCCGCGACGCCTCTCAAATAGATGAGGCATGGCACACTGCTCAGGAAGGCGGACGCGCCGGAGCGGGACGCGTGATCGTTGAAGGGTTCGTTGATTTCGACTATGAGATCACACTGCTCACGGTACGTTCGGTAAGCGGCACCACTTTCTGCGAACCCATCGGACACATTCAGGTCGAAGGCGACTACCGCCAGTCGTGGCAGCCTCAGCCCATGGCTCACGCCGCCATAGAAAAGGCTCGCGAAATCGCCAGAAAGATCACTGACGCGCTCGGCGGATACGGTATCTTCGGTGTAGAACTCTTCATCAAGGGCGACGAAGTGATTTTCTCGGAAGTGTCGCCCCGACCGCATGACACCGGTATGGTGACTATGATATCACAGGACCAGAGCGAGTTCGCCCTCCACGCACGCGCGTTGCTCGGCTTGCCTGTACCTGCTATACGTTTCTACGGCCCATCGGCCTCAATGGCTGTGGTTGTTGAAGGTGATACTGACAAAATCGAAATGGATCGTTTGGAAGAGGTACTCTCCGAACCGGGTGTACAGATGCGCATCTTCGGCAAACCCGAGATCAAGGGGCATCGCCGCATGGGAGTCATTCTGGCCACAGCGGACACAGTCGATGAAGCCCGTGCGAAAGCACAGCGCGCCTATGACCGTCTCAAAGTAAACGTGTTGCCGCGATGACAGACAATCGCCTCACCTTGATGTTCATGGTGGAGGACACTGCCCGGGCCGACCTCGCCCTCACTCCACAACGCACGTATTATCGCTTCGCCACCGAGAGCTCCATCGAAGATGGGGAACTCGGAGCAGTGGAGAATTTCGATGCCGTGATGGCCGAGTTGATCGACGCCGCCATGCCACGCGAAAATGAGTCTCCCCTGCCTGCGGATGTCAAGTTCCGCCTGTTCGTGAACAATCGGCTGGCTCCGGAACGTGCAACAGAAGAGTCGCTCCGGCGCGTCATTGCAGCACTTCAGCCCCTCCACGTCGAATTCGCTTTTCTGAAAGGATTCGTGTAAGACCCGGTTCCCCAATATTTGTTAACGCTGAGGCGGTCAAGCGTTATGCAGATGTGTTCGCGCAGTGAGGGAGCAATGCGGTTGCATTGTGACCGACACAAGCGGACGCATCTGCATGACGCTTGGCCGTGGCAATGGAAACTTATGCCACGGATAAGTAAGGAAATTCCACTCCCGGACATTCCTTCAAGTGCTCCACTAATGAACCGCAATAACCATTGTCAGCCTTTAACTGCCTTATTGCCGGATAATTACAGAGAGTTTCTGTTATCAAACCAACTCCTCCTTTGCTGTCGTGGACATTCGCTGCTGATGTGACTATAGCCAACGGAAATCCATTTGAATCAACCGCCAACTGTCTTCTTATACCCTTAATTTTCTTTCCTCCGTCCACTCCTTTTACTGACTGCGCCAATCCTGTGCGGACGCTTTGGCTGTCGATGACGGCCACTGTCGGTTGAGGCGATT
>CAMWNG010000040.1 GCA_947175575.1 uncultured Bacteroidales bacterium
GTTGGTCACGAAGTGAGCCTGCCATGCCACTTCCATGATGAAGCGCACAGCCATGCGGGTGTCCTTGTTGGCGCCGCAGAAACCGTCGACAACATAAAGTTTCTTGCCGGAGAGTTCTTCCACAGCGAGATCCTTTACAGCTGCCCATGCTTTTTCAGAAGCGGGCTTGTTGTCGTTTTTGTATTCTTCTGTTGTCCACCATACGGTGTCCTTTGATTTTTCGTCGAGTACGATGAATTTGTCTTTAGGCGAACGGCCGGTGTAAACGCCGGTCATCACGTCGACTGCACCGAGTTCGGTGGCTACGCCTTTTTCGAAACCTTCGAGAGAGGGAAGGGTTTCCATTTCGTAGAGTTCGTCATAGGTGGGGTTGTAAACCACTTCCTTGACGTCCTTGATGCCGTACTTGGCCAGGTCGGCTTTCACGCCTTCCAGACGGGCTTTTTTAACTTCTTCTAATTTGCTCATGTTGCTGTAGAAAAAATATGGTAAATGTTATAATTCTTTCAATTGATTCGTTCGCCGGATAAACGCGCCGATGTGCTCGATTGTTGCGGGTTGTTATTGAATTTTGTTAGTTTTAACAATCAGACTATATGTGTTTTAGCGGACTGTCTTCAGTGTCAATCTCCGTATTCGCCGCCAAGCGCTATATCCTCTTGAGACATTCATTGCGCTTTGTCGTGAAACGTAAACGAGTCTGAACCGGTTCTGCTTTTCCAAATGCAAAGGTACTACAAATATTTTTACCAGCAAAAAATAATTAAAGAAATTTTTCCTTAATACAACCAGTGTCCCATCAGCCAGCCCGCCGACAGTCTTAACGCGCTTTTTCCAACCTCAGGAGATAGCCTTTAATTTCAGAGCCTGCGGCATATCCGCCGGGATAGCCGGTGGCCGGAACTATGCGGTGACATGGCACTATGACGTGGAACGGATTGGCCCCGAGCGCCCTGCCTACGACACGCACAGCACCGGGGCAACCCATCATTCCGGCCAGTTCGGAATAGGTAGCCGTAGTGCCGTAAGGAATCCCGCGCAATGCTCGCCGCACGGCATCCTGAAACGCCGTGGCCGCAGGTGCGAGTGGTAATTCAAATTGGGTTCGGACACCGGTGAAATATTCAGCGAGTTGCGTCGCCGCACGGGCCAAAACTCCGTCATGCGAGACATCGGCACACACTCCGCCCGGAGCCTCTGCGCTGAACAGACAGCGTGTCAGCACGCCGTTCTGTTCTTCCAGCAGTATGGTTCCGGGCGGAAAATTAAGATATGTGATCATTCGCTGAGTGCGACCTTCGCCGAACCGTTTGCACAATGAAGCACATATATGCCTGCGCAGGGCGCGCTGACGCGGCCGAGCCCGCGGGCCACACATCTCCCTGAGGTGGTGAATAACTCCACAGGTGCTGAACTGTTGAACACATTGATATCAAGTCCGCACGCCGCGAAATTAAGAGGCGAGTTGTCCGCATCGACAGCTACATCCGCAACCCCGGTTGTATAATCAAGATAAACCGCTTCGAGCTTCGGCACACTCAGGTGATAATTGCCTGTTGACGCCGAGATATTGAATGTCACCGACTGGAATGTAAGGGGATATATTGACTCGACACCTGCGTATCCGAGTGCCTCGGGGGAGATGTCAGCGATACCGTCCGTGAATTCAAGATTCACCACACGATAACCTGTCGGTACTATGGCCACTTGTACACGGGAAACTTCCACGCCCGGCAAATCGTATGAAATCTTCAGCTGATCGGGGCGGCTGTAGAGTCGTGCGTCACAGCGCAATGTCGCTTTCGTACCACGTGTGGACGTAACACTGAAGTCATAGTTTAAGCCACCGTCGGCATCAAGGGTTATCTCTACGGGCTTGGTACCCGAACCGGATCCGCGCCATTGCAAATCAGGTGAGAGGAGCGAACGGTAACGTGTCTGGGGATCCTCGACAGTTACAGCGATTGACACTGTATTGTCTCCACAGCGGCCTGTCACCGTAGCCACTCCGTCGGCCACTCCGACCACTTCATAATTATCGTTGACAAATGCCACTGATGCGTCCGAGGTTTCCCAATCGAATGCCTGAGGCGCTACCGGCATCTCTTTGGTCCCGACCTTGGCCACAAGCTGGAGCTTAACGGGTTTGACTGTGTTCATCAGCAAGGACTCGAACTGTGACTTGGCGGGGAACGTGTCGTCGATGCTTACCACTACGACAGCTTCCATATCGCCCTTACGCGCCTTCAGGGCATGCGTTCCTTCGCCCGACGCAAGAAGTATGGAGCCGTTGACAGTTCCGAGTTCTTCGGGTGCTTCGAGTGTGAAATCGTGCACGTCGGTGTCTACAAGCTGACCGTATTTATTATAACCGAAAATCACAGGCGTATAGGAGGCATAACGGGGCAGGAGCGCGCGGTGATCAGCGAAACGGATGGAAGCCACTTCGTTATCGACCGGAGCCTTGAGCGTGAAGTAAAGAGCATTGCCTATGGCTCGCTCAGAACCGTCACGCGGGGAATTATAAATACCGAATTTATCTGACCAGATAGCTGTGGAGCCGCCGCCGTCGAGGTCAAGAGCGTCGTGGCATCCGAGAGCTTTCATCAGCGCGGCGGATTCATAATATGTCAGACCCGATCCGTCGACAGCCGCAAACATCATCATGTCGCGATCCTCGCTGAAACCAACCAGCGAACGCTGATATTTTGCATTGGGCGTGTTGATCCAGCGGATGGCCTCGCGGGTTATCTGACCCTGGTTGAGGATACGTACATCGCCGCCAATCAGCTGTTTCACATCGGGCTTGAGGCCGTCATGTGCGGGAAGTCCCATCACGACTTTGAGCTTGACGATATCGCCTTTCTTCAGCCCGTCGATAAATTCTTTCTTATAATTCGGGCCGCAGCTTATCACGAGTCCGTCGGTCGGAATCGCAGTATTGCCGCCCTGAATCCAGTCGCCGTCCACAATGAACTTCGTGGATTTGTTGATGTGCCACTCGGCGCCTTCGGCCATCTTAAGCACGAGTTCGCGGCCGTTGGCTGCGGTATTGGTGGTAGCGCCCATGTAAGAATTGTACACCACCATCTCGCCGTCGCGGCGGGGATAATTGACAGCGGTGGCGTCCACCTTTATCTCGCCATCGTTGCTGAGCAGACGGTAGCGGAAGTCGGTAGCGTCGATCCACCATCCTTCCGATCCGATTACAAGTGCATTCTCACGGCTGGTTATGTCTATCATATCAGGAGCGGCTATCTTACCGTCGATAACGCAGGCCATGTTCGGATATCCGAGAATATTGTTGCCGAACTCATGCTGGGATGCAAAGGATGAGGTGATGAAGAAGTCGCCGTTGATGCCGGTGAGGTATTGGGTATCGCCGCCTGTATGACGTTTTGCCATCGAGGTGAGCGACTCGGCCGTGCGACACTGGTCTTTGCCAAGAATAACCCGCGGCTCCACGAGGCCGGCTTCGGCTCCGTCTGAACGACGCATTGTCGAAGTATAGACGCTGAACGAACGTCCGCCTCCCGAGAGCGAAAGATGGCTGCGGGTGATGCCGGGACCCACCACCTGACAATAAATCGTATCGATGTTGAACTTGGTGCCGTCAAGATCAGCCTCGAAAGCCCGGGCCGAAATGACACCTAAAGAAATTGCAGTGAGTAAAAATAGTTGTTTCAAGGTATTAGGATTTAAGTTTGTGACATATCATAATCCCGAGCGGGAACATCTCACGGCTGGATTTACCCATACCGGAGATAACTCTTTTAGCTGCCAACACGACGGGCTACCTGAAAATCCCGGAAATTTAATCCTTCTGCAACGGATAATTCAATCGCCTTCGTATTTCTGCAACGCAAAGTTAACAATAATATTCTGATTTTCGGTTGTTTCCTGAGTTAAAATTACATCGGAAATCATGTGGAATACGTCTGAAAGCCCTTATTATGCTGATAGGCAACATATATTTACATAAGAGAATACAAAAAATACAGATTTTGATAGTTTAAGGTTAAAAATAGCTATCTCACATATTATCCTCGATATAGATGTGTTTTCCCTACTGTTTCAAATGAAAATTTACTCCCTATATTTGGTCTGAGTAAAATTTTAATGTACTCCGAAAAATTGTCATAAATGACAGTTTCTCGGAATATCATGAGAATAGAAAGGAAAATATATCTTGACAAGATTATAGAAAGCCGTCATAACTAAATGATAAAGATTATCACCGCTGTACGCCGAAGTGGTAAATCTTTCTTATTGTTCGAACTATTTTCCGACTGGTTGGAGACAGAAGGCGTTTAATCGTTACCATAATTGACAAAAGGAATTGCTGCGCAAGCAATTCCTTTTGTGAGTTCGGGGATTTATGAGTCTTACATCGCGGTCACTTGCGCTTTTTGCCACGTGCGGCTTCCTGCTGGCGGAGCATTGCCTGCTGCTGACGCTGTGCTTCCTCAAGACGTGCCATGAAACCTGATTTTTTGCGGGGTTTCTTGGCGTTCTCAAGCATCCGTGCGCGCACCTTCTTCTCGTCCATGAAGTGGCGGAAGCACCATGTCTGCACTATGGTGATAAGAAGTGACAGGAAGTAATAGTAGCTCAGACCTGAAGCATAATCGTTGAATATGAACAGGAACATGATGGGCATGATGTACGACATCATCTTCATACCCGGCATCGAGTTGCCGCCCGGCTGGTTCTGCATGTTTATGTGCATATACACCACATTGACCACTGTCATGAGCAGACAGAACAGGCTGACACCGTTGCCGTAGAACGGGATGGTGAACGGCAGGGTGATGATATAGTCCGGAGCCGAGAGGTCATGCGCCCAGAGGAACGACTGTCCGCGCAGTTCTATCGCCGAGGGGAAGAACGAGAACATGGCGATAAGAACCGGCATCTGGAAGAGCATGGGCAGACAGCCGGAGAACGGACTGGCTCCGCAGCGCGAATAAAGCGCCATGGTCTCCTGCTGGCGTTTCATGGCATTCTCCTGACCAGGATACTTGTCGTTGATTTCCTTGATTTCGGGCTGGAGCACACGCATCTTGGCCTGCGACTTGTAGCTCTTGTAGGTGAAGGGGAAGATTATGATCTTGATGAAGATTGTGAGCAACAGGATAATGATACCGTAGCTGGAGATGAATGAGCTGAGGAACGTGAACACCGGTATCACAATCCAGGTATTGATGTAGCGGAAGAGACCCCATCCGAGAGGTATCAGACGTGTGAGGCTGAGATTTTCATCCGGATCGAGAGTCTTGCTGAGTTTCGAGAGCATCGGATAATCGTTCGGACCGAAATAGAAGTCGAACGCAGCAGCTACACCGTCGGCGGTAGTGTAAGGCAGCGATGCCTCCATGCTCATATTCTTCAGGTACTCGTCGCTTGAGATGACTTTGGACGTAAGATCGGCAGAGTTGAAATAGGTGCGCGGAATGATGACCGACGAGAAGAACTGATTCTTGAAGGCTACCCACTTCACACGACCGTTGAGCTGTTTGGTAACATCTTTGGTGGCAGACAGATCATCAGGTCCGTCACCCACATATTTATAATATATCGCGGAATTGTTTTCCTCGAATTTGCGGCCCTTTTCGTTGCGCGCCATGGTCTGATGCCATTTGAAATCTATCGACGCAGTGGAAGCCGGAATGGCTACTGAAGCGTTTTTCTGCACCACTTCCATGCCCACCACATAGCTGTCCGGACGCAGAGTATAACGCACGCCCCACTCCGCTCCATCGGCAAGGGCGAGAGTCATCATCAGCGATGTATCGCTTTCAACCACCGGAGTGAAATTGAGGTCCCGCGTGTCGATGCGCTGATCTGAGGTGGTGAATACGAACGAATAGCCGTCGTTGTCACCGCGGAACAGCTGGATCGGTTCGGGCTTGAGACCCACCTCAGTGTCATAGTTCTTGAGTTCAACGGCGCTAACCATCGCACCACGCGAATCTACAGTAAGTTTAATTACCGAATTTTCAAGCACGGTGGCGGTGTTCGCTCCACCCATATTGCGGGCGAAGGCTTTGTATTTCTGCGCACGGGTCACCAGACCTGTAAGTTCTTCGAGAGCCGCACGGCGCACATCGGCTGGAACAGCAGCTCCATCAGCCGTGCGAAGATCTGCCAGAGTGACTGTCCGCGAACCGACGCTGACGGTACCGTCGACACGCATGGAATCGACAGTGAGATGGAATGACTCGTCTGCGAGAACGAAATTTCCGCCTTCGGCGGCCACGCCAACCTCGCGCACGGCATGGGCGAGACGCGACTCGAGCACAGCATCAAGAGAATCGGTTGACTGGACCGGGGCTGCCTCCACGGGGGCAGCGGCCTGCTCGGGCTCCGGTTCGGGTTTGGGCTGCAGCCACATGAAGCCGAAGAAAATGGCCGCCATGCAGATCATGCCCCAGAGTGTATTCTTATCCATATGGTTATCAGGAGTTTACTTGGTGTTTCTCATCGCGGTATTCAATGGCCGCACGGACAAAAGACAGGAAGAGCGGATTCGGATTGAGCACCGTAGAGGTGTATTCCGGATGGTACTGTGTGCCCACGAACCAGCGTTTCGACGGAATCTCGACCACCTCGACCAGATGCGTGTCGGGATTCTCGCCCACGCATGCCATTCCGGCCTTCTCGAACTGCTCGCGATAGTCGTCGTTGAATTCGAAGCGATGACGGTGACGTTCGCGAACGTGGGTGGTGCCGTAAGCCTCGGCGGCTTTCGATCCGGGAGCCAACCGGCAGTCGTATGCGCCAAGACGCATGGTGCCGCCCATGTTGGAGATGCTCTTCTGTTCCTCCATAAGGTCGATCACATTATGCGCGGTTGCGTGATCCATTTCGGTGGAGTTGGCGTCCTCGAGCCCCAGCACATTGCGGGCGAATTCAATCACCATACATTGCATGCCGAGACAGATTCCGAATGTCGGGATGTCATGCTCGCGGCAATATTTCAGAGCCACGAATTTGCCTTCGATGCCGCGCTGACCGAAACCGGGCGCGATGACCACTCCGTCAAGAGCTGACAGCTGGGCTTCGACATTGGCTTCCGTTAGTTTTTCAGAATGTATGAATATCAGATGCAGTTTGTGGTCGGCATAGGTGGCCGCCTGCAGGAGCGACTCGTTGATTGACTTATATGCGTCCTGAAGCTCGACATATTTGCCTACGAGACCGATCGTAACCGTATCTTTTGCAGAATCCATCTTGTCAAGGAAACGCATCCAGGGAGCCATATCAGGTTCGTGGGCGGGAGCTGCGTGTGTCTCGCGTATCACGATGTTGTCAAGACCCTGCTCATGCATCTTCAGAGGCACACGGTAGATGGTGTCCACGTCTATCGACTGGAACACAGCGTCGGGAGCCACATTGCAGAAGAGAGCGATCTTGCGGCGCACCTCGGGAGTTATGTCACGCTCAGTGCGGAGGACAAGTACATCGGGCTGAATACCAAGTTCCTGAAGTTTCTTTACGGAATGTTGCGTAGGTTTGGTCTTGAGCTCTTTGGCGGCCGCGATATAGGGTACGTAAGTGAGATGGATGCAGAGGCTGTTGTCACCGAGTTCCCAGCGGAGCTGACGGACAGCCTCAAGGAACGGAAGACTCTCGATGTCGCCTACGACACCGCCGATTTCCGTGATGATGAAGTCGAAATTGCCGGTGTTTCCGAGAGCCTTGACAGCACGTTTTATCTCGTCGGTGATGTGGGGCACAATCTGCACAGTCTTGCCGAGATAGTCGCCGCGGCGTTCCTTGTCTATTACTGACTGATAGATGCGGCCGGTGGTGACATTGTTGGCCCGAGTGGTCTGGATGTCAGTGAAGCGTTCGTAATGGCCGAGGTCAAGGTCGGCTTCATGGCCGTCGACGGTCACATAACATTCGCCGTGCTCGTAAGGATTGAGTGTTCCGGGGTCGATGTTTATATATGGATCGAACTTCTGGATGGTCACACGATATCCGCGGGCCTTCAGCAGGCAGGCGAGCGACGACGATATGATGCCTTTACCGAGTGAAGACACAACGCCGCCGGTTACAAAAATGTATTTAGTTTCCACGCGTAGATAATGATGGGTTCAAATCAGCGCAAAGGTACGAAAAAAACAAGAAACGCACAACACATATCAAAATATAAAAAGCGAGTTCCGGAGAACTCGCTTCGAGAGGTACCAAGCAGAATCGAACTGCTGTACACGGTTTTGCAGACCGTTGCCTCACCACTCGGCCATGGTACCGTTTTGCGGTGCAAAGTTAGGGGATTATTTTTGCATATGCAACTATTTGGAGGATTTTTTTCTATTTTTTTTGTCACACGAATCAGCCAAAGGACAATCGGAGCACTCGCGCGCCGTGACGCGCCGTCCGCGCACCGCAAGCCACAGCGCCACAATAAATATCAGCGCAACGATGACATATTCAAGCCATTTCATTTACCAGAAAGCTTCCGCGCCAGCTGGGCAGGGGTGAGTTCGGCCGGGAAATCCGTGAAGGGCAGACGCATGTCGCATCCGGAGGCATACAAGGAGCATCCGTAGGCCGTGCGGCCGCGCAGGAGATGTCCTTTGCCGCATTTAGGACACTTTATCTGTTCGAGCGATTGCACGGCAGCGCCTTTCGGTTTGCGCGGTTTAGCCGTTTTCTCAGTCTTGGGTGCTGTTTTACGCGTCGGCTTCGCTGCTGCTTCATCTACACGGATGCGACGGTTGGTATTGTCTGAAAGTACGTCGCGCACGACATCGGATACCATCTGCTTGAGCTCGGCTATGAATTCAGCAGCCGAATAATCGCCACGCGATATGCGGCGCAGCTTATTCTCCCAAATACCTGTGAGAGAGGCGCTTTTCAATAGATCCTCGCGTATGTAGTTTATGAGATCGATGCCCGCCTGAGTGGCTACGATCGACTTGCGCCGACGGGCTATGTACTTGCGCCGGAAAAGAGTCTCGATTATGGCCGCACGGGTGGAGGGGCGTCCTATTCCGTTCTCTTTCAGTGCTTCGCGCAGGGTGTCATCATCGACGGTCTTTCCCGCTGTTTCCATAGCACGCAGAAGCGTGCCCTCGGTGTACAGTTTGGGCGGCTGTGTGGTTTTCTTAACGATTTTGGGTTTATGCGGCCCCGACTCTCCTTTGACAAACTCCGGGAGGATACGGTTGTCATCCTGCTGATTATCCTCCTGCTGACTATCTTCGGGGGAGTTGAAAAGCACACGCCAGCCCGGATCGGTTATCACCTTGCCTGTGGCCTTGAAGGCAATATCGGCTGCACGACCGAGAACCGTAGTCTGATTGAAACGGCAATCGGGATAGAACGCAGCGATAAAACGCAACGCAATCAGATGATAGAGTTTGCGTTCGTCTCCGACAAGAACTTTTGGCGATTCGCCTGTGGGGATGATGGCGTGGTGGTCGGTCACTTTCGAGTTGTCGAACACCTTCTTCGACTTCGTGATCTTTCCTGCAAGCACCGGAGCGGTCTGTGGCGCATAGGGAGTCATGCGGCGCAAGATGTCGGGAATCTTGGGATATATGTCATCGGGAAGATATGTGGTGTCGACACGCGGATATGTGGTCACCTTCTTCTCGTAAAGCGACTGAATGAGCCGTAACGACTCCTCGGCGCTCCAGCCCCAGCGGCGGTTGCACTCCACCTGAAGCGAGGTGAGGTCGAAGAGCCGGGGCGGAGCCTCACGGCCCGTTTTCTCGCTGACCTCGACGACATCGAACGGATACTGCGCCACCCTGGCGGCCGCAGCCTCCACCTTGGCCACATCCTCGTATTTGCCCGAGGCCATGAAGTCAGTGTCGCGATAGATGGTATGCAGTTCACGGTAGTCTTTAGCCACGAACTTCTCGATTTCGAAGTGACGCTTTACTATCATGGCGAGCGTGGGTGTCTGCACGCGACCTACCGACAACACGGACCGGTCGCCGTATTTGAGCGTGTAGAGGCGTGTGGCATTCATTCCCAGAAGCCAGTCGCCGATCGCACGGGACAGTCCGGCATAGTAAAGATTATCGTATTTCGATTCCGGTTCGAGGGTCTGAAATCCGTCGCGGATCGACTGATCCGTCAGGCTCGATATCCAGAGCCTTTTGACAGGACAAGTCACATGCGCCTTCTGCATCACCCAACGCTGGATCAGCTCACCCTCCTGCCCGGCATCACCGCAGTTGATGATCTCGGCCGCCTGAGAGGCAAGTGTCTCTATTACATGGAATTGCTTCTTTACACCTTCGTCATCGATGAGTTTGATGCCGAAACGCTGCGGCATCATGGGCAGGGAGCCGAGCGACCACCGTTTCCACAGCTCGGTATAATCGTCCGGTTCCTTCAGGCAGCACAGGTGGCCATAAGTCCATGTGACACAATAGCCGTTGCCCTCATAATACCCCTGACGACGGTTGCCCGCGCCGAGAATTTTGGCTATATCCCCGGCGACGGAAGGTTTCTCGGTTATGCAGAGTATCACTTATCGTCAGTGTGTTCTGGATTCACGGCTGTCTTGGCCTGCTGCCAGAGCCGTTCCATCTCGTTGAGTGAAAGGTCGCGGATGGATCGTCCGGCGGCGGTGGCCTGGGATTCTATATAGTTGAAACGGGCGATAAACTTGCGGTTGGTGCGTTCGAGCGCATTCTCGGGGTTCACCTTGTAGAGCCGCGCCGCATTTATGACACTGAACATCAGATCGCCGAATTCCTCCTCTATATCCCGGAGATTGCCGGAGGCGATAGCCTGAGATACTTCTCCGATTTCCTCCTTCACCTTATCCCATACCTGAGCGGGGGTCTCCCAGTCGAAGCCCACATTCGCGGCTTTTTCCTGCACGCGGAATGCTTTTACCAGTGCCGGAAGAGCAGCCGGGACTCCCTCAAGGACAGTCTTTTTGCGTCCGTTACCCTCGCGCAGCTTGATGTCTTCCCAGTTCTGCTCCACCTGATGTGCATCGTCGGCCTTTACATCGCCGAACACATGGGGGTGGCGGAAAATGAGTTTCGAGTTGAGCGCGTCGCATACATCGGCGATGTCGAACTGCTCCTTCTCATCGGCTATCTTAGAATAGAAAAGCACGTGGAGCAACACGTCTCCCAGTTCTTTTCGTATTTCGGGAGTGTTGTCGTCAAGCAGGGCCTGACAGAGTTCGTAGACCTCCTCTATTGTGTTGGGACGGAGCGACTGGTTGGTCTGCACGGCATCCCAGGGGCATTTCACGCGCAGAATATCAAGTGTATCCATAACGCGCCCGAGAGCCTCGAGGCGTTCTTGGCGGGTGTGTGACATATTAGCGACTCTTAATATTATACAATTTTTGACCTGCGCACGGCATAATCATAGCACACGCGCGGCGGCTTTCGTGAGCCAATCCACGAATTCGCTCACATTCTCGTCGTAGGACCTGGCCGGACCGAGCGGCTGGCCGGAAGCATCAAGCACCACATAGTAGGGCTGCGTGGTGATGCCGAACTTATGGCGCTGCAGATAACTCCAGCGGTCGCCCACAGTGCGCAGTTTCTTGGTGGTGCCGTATTCATTCACGACAATAGGTTCGGCAAGTTCCGTCTTGTCATCCACCATGAGCTTGATGAGGACATAATCGCTCTCTATGACCGACCGGACTTCCGGGGTGTCGAACACCGCGCCTTCCATCTTGCGGCAGTTCACACAGGCATAGCCGGAGAAATCGACAAGCACGGGCATACCGTTCTGACGGGCGTATTGCATACCCTCGTCATAGTCATGGAACTCACGGAACGTACCTCCGTAAAGGTTGAAATCCTGAGTGTTTATCGGGGGAGCGAATGCGCTTATACTCTTGAGCGGCGCACCCCACAGCCCCGGTACCAGATATACCGCGAACGAGAACGAGGCCACAGCCAGGAAAAAGCGGAACACCGACACATGCTCAACCGGAGCATCATGGCTGAAACGCAGCTTTCCGAGGAGGTAGATCCCGAGCAGAGCGAACAGCACTATCCATAGCGCAAGGAACACTTCGCGGTCAAGAATCCGCCAGCCGTATGCCAGATCGGCCACTGAGAGGAATTTAAGCGAAAGTATCAGTTCAATGAAGCCGAGCACAACCTTCACAGTATTGAGCCATGAGCCCGAACGGGGCATCTCCTTGAGCAGCGAGGGGAAGAACGCGAACAGTCCGAACGGCAGGGCAAGACCGAGCGCGAACCCGCCCATTCCCACAGCCGGGCCGAGAATACTGGCCTGCGAAGCCGCCTCAACGAGCAATGTGCCGATAATCGGGCCTGTGCATGAGAACGATACAAGCACCAGGGTGAATGCCATGAAGAATATGCTGAGAAGTCCTGTGGTGTTCTCGGCTCGTGAGTCGATGGCGTTGCTCCACTTCGAGGGAAGTTTGATGTCGAACGCGCCGAAGAACGAGATCGCGAAAATCACCAGAAGCACGAAGAACAGGACATTAAACACAGCGGATGTGGCTAATTCGTTGAGTTTCGACGCGCCGAACATCAGGGTTATGGCAATGCCGAGCACAAGATAGATAATCACGATGCTCAAGGCGTAAGCCACCGCATCGAAGATGGCCCGGCGACGCGATTTGCCTTTCTTCAGGAAGAAACTCATGGTCATCGGTATCATCGGCCACACACAGGGCGTCAGCAGCGCGAGCAGTCCTCCGAGGAATCCGAGGCCGAGAATAACCCACCAGGGCGAACCGGAGGTGGCTGCCGCCCCGGCATCAGGAGCCGCGATGTCGACAGGAGCCCATGTTGACGGAAGACCTTCCGAGGCTGAGGTCCGGGCCGGCTCCTCGGCCGCCGGAGCTGTTTCAGGAGCCGGTGTAGCACCGGGGTAACCGACGGCTAAGTCGAATTCGTAACGTGTAGGGGGCGTGCACGCCTCATCAGTGCAGGCCATATAGATTACATAGCCCTGAAGTGTGGCACCTTTGGCCCCGTTATCAAGCTTGAAAGGCCGGGTAAAAGTCACGGTCCCCTCCCACATGGGAAGATTGAGCTTGAGCGCGTCATCAAAACGCACATCGGCAGGGACTGAAGGAGTTACCGGTCCCGTGAACGTCAGCCCCGACACTTCTTCCTCGATAAATCCGGTAAGCTGGGGGATTATCTCGGAATCAGCTGATGCGGAGGGCATCTCAGTGCCGTAAATATGCCATCCGGCGTCAATTACGGCCGTCCAGCTCACGACTCCCTCGGTCTTGGAGGTGAGTTCGGCGGAAACCGACCATCGCACATGGTCGGGAAGTTGTGCCCCGGCTGTCAGCACGGCGCACAGGAATGCCAGAAGGCATATCGTATTGCGTATCAGGCGCATATCTTACTTTGAGAATGAGGTGAATACCAGAGATTCAGTCTTCGGGGGCAGGCAGGTCTGGTCGTTGCAGCCCATGTAGGACACCGTCGCCTCAAGACGCGGAGTCGTGCCTTTCTTGATCTTGAATTTCTGCGTGAATGTCACATCGGCATCCCACCATGAGAGACGCACGCCGAACATCGGGTCGTCAACCGACAGCGGTTTACGCGCCGGGGTAAGTGCACCTTTCAGTACGACACCCTCCGACTTGTCGAAATTTATGGCCGTGGGACGCGGACCATCCTCCGGCAGATCGAATCCGTACAGATGCCAGCCCGGAGCGACCACGGCGCGCAAGGTGGCTACGCCTTCGGTGGCCGAGGTCATTTTAACGGTCATACGCCATCGGATGGGGTTCTGAGCCATGGCGGCGCCCGCTGACACAACGAGCAAAACTAAAAGCAATAATGAGCGGCTGATTAGATGCTTCATGACATTCCTTTCTTTTTAGTAACTTGCAAAGGTACACATTTTTTTCGTTTCACACATCTTATTGCCGCGGGCTTAACATTTTTTGTAGCACGATTCAATAAACAGCGGCAGAAAAAAAATTGCACAATCGGTCCGATTGTCGCCCGCCCCCTCATTCCGCGTATTATCTTTGCACCGGAATTCCAAAACAAACTAAACACACCAAAACAAATCCATTAGAAAAAAAGCATTATGACAAACACCACACTCACCCTTCAGCCCCTCTGGATAAACCACATCGAACGCTTCCCCGAACGCATGCGCCCGCGTCTCTACGGCGCGCTCATCGCTTTCCTGCTCCACGGCACACCTATCCCCGAAAAGCTCCTCCCCTACCTCGGCATAATACTCGACCTCATCGACGCCGAAAAAGGCGACTCCACCGATAACTCGGAGACAGCCGAAGCCCTTCCCGCACCTGCCACCGCGATCCCCGAACCGCCCGCTCAGGAGCTGGAATACCTGCAGGCCTTCACCAAGGCATGCTCACGTCGCTTCTGCCTGCAGTACAAAATCGACCGCGAGACCTTCGACCGCGCGGCACGCGCTATCGTGGACTACTGGCAGATCGCCTCACTACACGACGGACCCATACGTCATGCCTCCGAGGAGGATTTCTGGGTGCACATAGCCAACGCCATGCAGTATGAATTCGCCGTCTCAAGGCAATTCACGGGCCGGCAGGTCTGAACTGCTGACGCGCGAATAATAAATAAAGTAATCAGAAGGTTGTGGAGATTGTAAGAATTTTCTTAACTTTGCACGTTCAATTGATTTATCACTTTTATGCTGCGCAGACTGTTTTTTCTTTTCGCCATGATTCTATGGCTGACGCCCTCGGAGGCGCATGCCCAGATCATATCCGGTGACTACGGGAGATTCAATCCCGACAGCATCCGCCGCGACTTCCGCGACCAGCCTTATTTCGGCCTCTACAAGGACAATTATTTCATTTTCGGTCCGCCGATCGGTCATAAGGCCAACAAGCACAACACGAATGTAAAATTCCAGATTTCGATTGCCGCGCGCCTAACCAACGCCACGCTGCCGTGGGGCACATATCTCTATCTGTTCTACTCGCAGAAATGCTTCTGGAACGTGCTGGAGAACTCGCTTCCCATGACCGACCTGAATTTCAATCCGGGTATCGGCATCACCAAACCGCTGTTCGTAAAAAACCGCTACATCGGCAAAGTGAGCCTGATTCTGGAACATGAGTCCAACGGACGCGACAGCATCTGGAGCCGGAGCTGGAACAAGGTGTCCTTCGCCGGAAACATCATAATAGACCCGAACCTCTCGGTGAGCGGAAAAATCTGGATTCCGATTATCGACGGCGGCAATAACAAAGATATCCTGCACTACTGCGGTGTGTACCAGGTGGGCATGCAGGTGCTGAGCAACAACAAGAAGTTCTGCGGATCGGTGACTCTGGTAAAACGCGCCGGTAATTTCTTCAACTACAACACGATTCTGGAACTGGCTTACCGTTTCAACCGCAATACCAACCAGTATTTCTTCCTCCAGTATTACAACGGCTACGGCGAGGGACTTCTCGACTATAAGGTATGGAAGTCGCAGGTGCGAGTGGGCATAGTGCTGCGGCCGAGTATGTTCAGTGATTTCTGACATGAACGACGCTACCTCGAAAAATTCCGGCACGGGCAGGAAGATCGTTTCGGTTCTCCTGCGCTATGTGGTGCCACTGGTGATCAGCGCCGGTCTGTGCTGGCTGCTGTTCCGGAATTTCGACTTCAGGGAGATGTGGCACGTGATCCGCACCGAGTGTGATTTCCGCTGGGTGGTGCCCGGCCTCGTGCTCGGCACCGCGGCACAGATTTTCCGCGCGCTCCGCTGGCAGATACAGCTGAATGCGCTCGGCTACAGGGTGCCGCTCTTCCCGCTCGTGCTGAGCATGTTCGGCACATACGCTGTCAATCTCGTGTTTCCGCGTCTCGGAGAGATATGGCGCACGGGCTATGTGGCGCAGCGACAGCAGGCTCCGTTCGCGGCCATTTTCGGCTCTATGGTATCCGACCGCCTCGCCGACACCATCACCGTGGCGCTTCTTACACTCGGCGCGTTCGCACTCGCTTCCGGTACACTCATAAGTTACATGTCGCAGGGCCGCGAGATGGCCGAGACACTCACCTCCCTGGCTCTTTCGCCCTGGCTGTGGGGACTCGTGCTCGCTTTCGCCGGGGGGCTGTGGTGGCTCGTGAAATCGCGCACCAACAACCGATTCGTGCTCCGCATACGCGAACTGCTGCACCAGCTCTGGCAGGGCTTCGCCGTCATAGTCACCATGCCCGGCAAGGGGCGCTGGTGTCTCTACACCGTCGGTGTCTGGGGCTGTTATTTCGCGCAACTGCTCTCATCGTTCATGGCCTTCGGCTTCACCCGCGACGTCGTAGCATCCTTCGGACTTACAGCCGTACTTGTGGCATTCGTGGTCACGAGCATCTCGATGGGTGTGCCCAGCAACGGAGGCATCGGCCCCTGGCAGTGGGCCATGATGTTCGCGCTCGACATCTACGGCGTGCAGGCCTCGCGCGCCGCGGCCTTCGCAAACTTCACGCTCGGTGTCACCACCCTGCTCCTCATCGCCCTGGGCCTGTTCGCATTCGTCTGCATCCCTCTGGAACGGCGCAGGGCCTCACGTTTCAACGACTTAAACAACAATTCAATATCCGACAAAAAAGAATGGCAAAAGTAGTTATCATAGGCGCCGGTGGCGTAGGCACGGTCGTGGCCTGCAAGTGCGCCCAGAATCCCGAGGTATTCACTGAAATCGTGCTGGCCTCGCGTAACAAGGCAAAATGCGACGCTATCGCCAAGCGTATCGGCGCACCCAACCTCACCACCGATCAGGTCGATGCCGACCATGTGGATCAGGTTGTGGAACTGTTCCGCCGTCACAAACCCGACATCGTGATCAACGTAGCTCTCCCCTATCAGGACCTCACCATCATGGATGCCTGTCTCGAGTGCGGAGTGAACTATCTCGACACAGCCAACTACGAACCCCGAGACGAGGCTCACTTCGAATATTCCTGGCAGTGGGCCTACCGCGAACGCTTCGAGAAAGCCGGTCTCACCGCAATACTCGGATGCGGATTCGACCCCGGAGTGTCCGGCGTGTTCGTGGCATACGCCGCAAAACACTATTTCTCCGAGATGCAGACCCTCGACATCGTGGACTGCAACGCCGGCAACCACGGCAAAGCATTCGCGACCAATTTCAACCCTGAAATCAACATCCGCGAAATCACACAGAACGGACGTTACTGGCGCGACGGCGAGTGGGTGACCACCAAACCCCTCGAGATCAACATGGACATCACCTACCCCAACATAGGCCCGCGCGCATCATATCTGCTCTATCACGAGGAACTCGAAAGCCTCGTGCAGAACTTCCCCTCAATCAAACGCGCACGTTTCTGGATGACATTCGGACAGGAATATCTTACACATCTGCGTGTGATCCAGAACATCGGAATGGCCCGCATCGACGAAATAGACTACAACGGCACCAAGATCGTGCCTCTGCAGTTCCTCAAGGCTGTCCTCCCCGCACCCGAGACTCTCGGCGAAAACTATCACGGCGAAACCTCAATCGGATGCCGCATAGCCGGACTCGACAAGGACGGCAAGCCCATGACATATTATATATATAACAACTGCTCTCACGAGGAAGCATACCGCGAGACAGGCACACAGGCCGTGAGCTACACCACCGGCGTGCCCGCCATGACCGGCGCGATGATGTTCCTCACCGGAAAATGGAACAAACCCGGGGTACACAATGTCGAGGAATTCGATCCCGACCCCTTCCTTAAGCAGCTCGCCGTACAGGGTCTGCCCTGGCACGAGGTGATAAACGAACCCATTGAGGTCGACGCCATAAAATAAGATGACGTATAACGACCTGAACGCCCATCCGCGCGACTCCCGGCTCACATTCGAGCCGGAGTCGCACACATATACCGTCGACGGCCGGGAGTTCCGGTCTGTCACCGCTCTGGTGGGCGATCTGTTCGAAAAATTCGACGCCGACTACTGGGCGGCGAGAAAAGCCACGCCCTCACATCCGGCCGAGGTCATCAAGGCCGAATGGGAGGAACGCGCCGCTGAGGCACGCAACCTCGGCACGCTCATGCATCACCGCATCGAGCAGTATTATCTGGGAGCCGACACTGAGGCATGGGTATCCGACCCCACTTTCCGGCATTTCTGTGCCTTCACGTGGCATCATCGTCTGCGGCCGTTCCGTTCGGAATGGCCTGTATTCATTGAAGAATACAGGCTGGCAGGCACCGTCGACTTTCTGGCCGATAACGGCGACGGCACCCTCGACCTCTGGGACTGGAAACGCAGCAGCAAGCTCGTCGACCGCTCGGGAGCCGTCATTGACCATAACCGCTACGGGGTGACGGCCCTCGCCCCGCTTGAGCACGTGCCGGACACTTCCTTTCACCATTACGCCCTGCAACTCGGAATCTACCGTTATATCCTCGAATCGAAATACGGCGTAAGGATACGCTCCGCGAAGCTCGGTGTATTCCACCCCGACCACACCACTTTCCATGTGGTTGACCTCCCGTACATGTACGATGAGGTGAAAACCATCCTCCGATGACCCTGCCCGACGGATTCATAAAAATGCTTGACGGTCTGGGGCCTGAATATTCGGCCCTCGCAGACACCCTCACCGATAGCGCGCCGGAGGTGGCCGTACGCCTTAACCGAGCCAAGCTGGACCGGCACGGACTCAGTTCGCTCCCGGTGACAGAAGGTGCCGCACCGGTGGCCTGGTGTGCCGACGGATTCGTGCTGAAAGCCAGACCCGCCTTCACGCTCGATCCCGCTCTCCATCAGGGTCTTTACTATGTTCAGGACGCATCTTCTATGGCTGTCGGAGCTGCCGTAAGACTTGCCGCGGCCATAATTGGCGAAAAGAACCGGCCGTTGCGGTTTCTGGACGCATGCGCCGCACCCGGAGGCAAGACTACAGCCGCCATTGCAGCCCTGCCGCCGGAAACTTTCGTTGTTGCCAACGAATTCGATCCCCGACGCGCCGCCGTACTCTCCGAAAATCTCTCGAAATGGGGTCGTTCGGCCATTGTCACCACCGGAAATGCAGCCGAACCATGGCGGTTGCCGGGATTTTTCGACATCATCGCGGCCGACGTTCCCTGCTCCGGAGAGGGAATGATGCGCAAGGAGCCTCAGGCAGTGGCGCAATGGAGCCCGGGGCTTGTGGAAAGTTGTGCCTCGCTGCAGGCGGAAATCGTCGCTTCGCTGTGGGATGCCCTCACTCCGGGCGGTGTGATGATTTACAGCACTTGCACGTTCAATCCGGTTGAAAACGAAGAGATTGTCGCACGGCTCATCGACTTCTGCGACGCCGAGCCGCTACGCATTCCGGAACTGGAGACCGACGGCGTTCTCGGTGCACACCCGGGATACATGTTCCCCGTCTATCATTTCCTGCCGGGACTCGTTCCGGGCGAAGGCCAGTTTGTGGCGATGGTGCGCAAACCGCTCATCACCTCCGGCGGCGAGACGCGGCTGCCGCGTGTGCAGCAGCAGACGGTCAGAGTGCCTGAATATCTTGACGGCGACTATGTATATTCTCAGGACAAGGACGGCCGCATAACAGCCCTGCCCGCAGCTCACCGCGCGCTCGCCGCAGCAGTCGCCGCCACGCGCCGCGTGCGTCAGGCGGGCATTGAGATCGGCACGATGAAAGGACGTGATATAATACCTGCGCAGCCGCTTGCCTCAGCAATCGACCTCCGCCACAATGCCTTCCCTACCGCTGCGGTAGACCTCGACACGGCGCTCGCATACCTGCGCCGTCAGTCGGTGACGCTTCCCGAAGCGACTCCGCGCGGCCACACTGTGCTCACCTACGGAGGCGCACCACTCGGTTTTGTCAAAAACCTCGGAAACAGGACCAACAATCTCTATCCTGCCCCCTGGCGCATCCTGCACTGACCTCACGCGGAAGAGTCTAAGACCCGGTTCCCCAATATTTGTTAATGCTGAGGACGCATATCGTCGAGAGATTTTTGTCTTGAGATGAAGGAGCGTAGCCGTAGCTACGTGACTGAAGAACAAGGCAAAAAGCGCCGGCGATATGCGGTGGTAAGGGGGTAACTTTCTGCCCCGGCACACATTTACAAGCATCTAAATTCGGTTATATGAAAATTAAGGGTATAAGAAGACAGTTGGCAGTTGATTCAAATGGATTTCCGTTGACTATTGTCACATCAGCAGCGAATGTCCATGATAGTAAAGGAGGAATTGGCCTGGTGATAGAAACTATCTATAAATATCCGGCAATAAGGCTGTTAAAGGCTGACAATGGTTATCGCGGTTCATTAGTGGAGCACTTGAAGGAATGTCCGGGAGTGGAATTGGAGTGTGTGAAATCAAATTTTGGCACATCGGAATTCAAACCCCTTAAAGGCAGGTGGGTTGTGGAACGAACATTTTCGTGGCTTGAATCTTTCAGGCGATTAAACAGAAACTACGAACAATTCCTTCACACTTCAAAAGGAATTGCGATGGCAGCATGCGCAATGTTTATGTTGCGGTTTGTATAATCCAACTCCACC
>CAMWNG010000041.1 GCA_947175575.1 uncultured Bacteroidales bacterium
TGCCGCCATCGCAATTCCTTTTGAAGTGTGAAGGAATTGTTCGTAGTTTCTGTTTGATCGCCTGAAAGATTCAAGCCACGAAAATGTTCGTTCCACAACCCACCTGCCTTTAAGGGGTTTGAATTCCGATGTGCCAAAATTTGATTTCACACACTCCAATTCCACTCCCGGACATTCCTTCAAGTGCTCCACTAATGAACCGCGATAACCATTGTCAGCCTTTAACAGCCTTATTGCCGGATAATTACAGAGAGTTTCCGTTATCAAACCAACTCCTCCTTTGCTGTCGTGGACATTCGCTTCTGATGTGACTATAGCCAACGGAAATCCATTTGAATCAACCGCCAACTGTCTTTTTATACCCTTAATTTTCATATAACCTTATTTAGGTGCTTGTAATTGTGTGCCGGGGCAGAAAGTTACCTCCTTACCACCGCATATCGCCGGCGCTTTTTGCCTTGTTCTTCAGTCACGTAGCTACGGCTACGTTCCTTCATCTCAAGACAAAAATCTCTCGGCGATATGCGTCCTCAGCATTAACAAATATTGGGGAACCGGGTCTTAGTCGAGCATCAGGCTGATGAAAGGCCGTCCGGCCGGCAGACCGAACACGTCGCCAATACGCTTGTCCGAGAAAATTATCCGGCACAGCACGTCAACGCTGACGTCAAGGGTTATGCGGCGGTGTGTATCCTGAACTTTCTCGCAGTGTCCGCCCTTGAGAATATATATTCCCGAGTTGATAGATATGATCGGATCGGTGACCCTGATGACCTGTTCAGTGTCCGGATGCGTCTCAGCGATGCGCGACAGAACCGATCCGACGTTAAGAATCCGGACCATCCCGCGGCTGCGCAGTTGTGCGGCACGTCCTTCCGGCATGGCTTTCACAATCACGGCCATTTCGCCGGCGGCCGCGCGCATGCGGTTCAAGGCTGCTTCACGCGCTGTCAGGTCAGTGCTGAGGATGTCGAGCACGTGAATCTCACTGTCGGTCGTTTCGAAAAATATCATAGCCATACTTCCGTCGCTGTTTTCGACAGCGAGTGCCTTGCCGTCGCTCAGTGCGAGGTCGGTGAGTATGTTTTCATAATCATCCTGCGAATGTACCACCGCGCCTGAGCGTTGTCGTTCCAGAGTCGAGAACATATCCCATGACGGCTCCACGTCATGATAGCCCTCCGGATTCTCGAAGGCGTGAAGCGAGGTGTAGCGTTGCTCGTCGATATAGAATACAGTCGCGAATCCGAAAGAATCATAAAAGAAATAAAGCCTTCGCGTTGCCGGAATAAGTATGGCGAAATCATCTCCGCGTTCAGCCGCCGTGTGCAATGCTTTTAACATCAGACGCGATCCGAGTCCCTGTCCCCGGAATTTGCGTTCTGTAGCGACTGAATTTATGTAGCATACCGGTACATCCGCACCGTGGAATTCCATTCTGTACGGAGTGAGCAATGCCACCGAGGCAGTGTGTCCGTCGACATCCATGGTCAAAGCGTCCTCTCGCCGGCATACATGTCCGAGGAACCAGTCGGCCCATGCGTTATCAACCTTAAACGATTCGCGGAATATCTTTCCAAAAGCTTTCATAGGTATGGTATTTACAATAAAACCCTGAAGAAGGTCGTAAAGTTCATCTAAAATAGCGGTCTGTGGGATAGATGTCGGCACAAAAGATGAAAAAAATTTGGAGGTTTAGGGTATTTATTTGTACTTTTGTAAAAATTTGCACTGACTATGGCCGTAAATCTTGAGCAGCAATTAGAAAGCGTCAGAGCTAAATCGTTGGTTGTTAGTGAGAAATATCAACGATTACGTGAGGCTTTCGAGGCTCAGAAGACCGAACTTACCGATCTTCGCGCCCAATTGCTCGCAAAGGATGAGGAACTTGAAAAGTTGCGCCTTCAGGTTGAGTATCTGTCAATAGCGTCGACAGTCTCCCTGACAGCCGACGATCTGGCCGCCACGCGTGCCATGGTCGCAGATTTGGTGCGGGAAATAGATCGCTGTCTGGCTGATCTGACCGACTGACCGGACCCGCAGGCTGATGCATACGATGAAGGAAGACAATAAGAAACTACATAGATTTACAGCTAAGATAGCCGACGTAGAACCCTTTGTGTTCTCGATCACCCTGGCTGAGGAACCTATTTTCCGGAGGGCTGCATACCATGTCAACGAACTTTGGCAGAAGATGCAGAAAGATCAGCCGTCCAAGTCATCGCATTACGCGCTGGCGAAGGTGGCATTGGCGTTCGCAGAGCTGTATTACAGAAAGAACGAACAGCTGGCCGTACAGTCGCGCCTGCTCGAAGACTTTGAGAAACACCTTGACCGCATCCTGCTGTCAATGGAATGATGAGACATATCAGCTTGTGACCCTGTCAGGCATGACACTTCCCCGCACCCGCCGCACCCGGCAGGCGTTTTGTCGTGTACCTACCAGAACAAGAGTGCCGCAGAGGCGGCCCGAAACTTTTATATAAACCATCATTTCATCCCCATTTTTCACATATACCAACATGGATATTTTTCTCTATATACTCATAGGCGTGGTGGCTGCGGCTGCCGGAGTAGGAGCCGCGGTGTTCTATCAGACCCGCAATGCCAAGACCCGCGCCAAGTTGATACTTGCCGATGCCGAGCGTGAGGCCGACGACCTCCGTCGTTCGCGCGAACTTGAAGGCCGTGAGGAGGCCCTGCGTATCACCGCCGAGGCCGAAAAAGCCGCTAATCAGCGTCTTGCGAAAGTCCAGTCGAATGAATCGCGCATCAAACAGCGCGAGCTGCAGCTTAACCAGCAGCAGAGTGAGAACGCCCGAGCCCGCAACGAGATAGAGGCAGCCAAGAACGCCCTTGACGCACAGACTGCCAACCTTGACGCGCGTGCCGCCGAACTCGACCGCATGCACTCTCAGGCAGTCGAGCAGCTTGAACGCATATCCGGCCTGTCATCCGACGAAGCGCGTACAAAACTTATCGAAAGTCTTAAGGATGAAGCCAAGACTGCCGCTGCATCGTATATCAACGACATCATGGACGATGCCCGCATGACCGCTAACAAAGAGGCCAAACGTATTGTGGTACAGTCGATCCAGCGTGTCGCTACGGAAACCGCAATCGAGAATTCCGTGACTGTCTTCCATATAGATTCGGATGAGATCAAGGGGCGCATCATCGGGCGTGAAGGCCGTAATATCCGTGCTCTTGAAGCGGCAACCGGCATCGAGATCATCGTGGACGATACGCCCGAGGCAATCGTTCTCAGCGGCTTCGATCCCGTACGCCGTGAAATAGCCCGTCTTGCCCTCCATCAGCTCGTGACCGACGGCCGAATCCATCCGGCCCGCATCGAGGAAGTGGTGGCCAAAGTACGCCGTCAGATTGAAGAAGAGATCATCGAGACAGGCAAACGTACAGCCATCGACCTTGGTATTCACGGACTGCATCCCGATCTCATTCGCCTCGTGGGCAAGATGAAATACCGCTCATCGTACGGGCAGAACCTCCTCCAGCACTCGCGCGAGACTGCCAATCTCTGTGCCATCATGGCGGCTGAACTTGGTCTCAACCCCAAGAAAGCCCGCCGCGCAGGCCTGTTGCATGATATAGGTAAGGTGCCTGATGAAGAGCCCGAGCTGCCACACGCACTCCTTGGCATGAAGCTGGCAGAGAAGTATAAGGAGAAACCCGATATCTGCAACGCTATCGGCGCCCATCATGACGAGATCGAACAGACCTCGCTCCTTGCACCTATCGTGCAGGTATGCGATGCCATATCGGGTGCGCGACCCGGCGCACGCCGTGAGATCGTAGAGGCTTATATCAAACGTCTCAACGACCTCGAGCAGCTGGCGCTCTCATATCCCGGTGTAGTAAAAACATACGCGATTCAGGCAGGACGAGAGTTGCGCGTGATTGTCGGTGCTGACAAGATCGACGACGTAGAGACAGAAAAACTGTCGGCAGAAATCGCAAAACGAATTCAGGACGAGATGACATATCCCGGACAGGTCAAGATTACCGTCATCCGCGAGACTCGTTCGGTGGCGTTCGCTAAATAATCCGCCATGTCCGATAATATTGACAATGACCTCGTGCCGCGCGACGGTGCGGAGGTTCAGGACGGCGATACCGGAAAACCCGCGGAATGTGGTGGCGGATGCTGCCGCGCACGCGGCGCCGAACCACGGTGTAAGCTCCACAGCCACAACTGGCTCGCCGACATTCCCGGCGGGTATGCTGACAGCGAGTGGGTCGAGGTGACGTTCAAGAATACCCGTAAAGGATATTACAAGAATTCGAATCACATTCCGCTCGAGCCTGGCGATATAGTCGCTGTCGAAGCCACTCCCGGTCACGACATAGGAACCGTGACCCTCACCGGGATTCTTGTGGAAATGCGCATGAAGCGCAATAAACTCACCGAGCGTAACGAGCGGCGCACCCGCCGCGAGAAGACCGAGATGGAAGAAGTGCGCCGCGTGTTCCGCAAGGCGCGTCCCGCCGATCTCGAACGGTATGAGGAAGCACGTGCGCGGGAGAACGACACGATGATACGTGCCCGAAGGATCGCCGCCGATCTCGGCCTCAACATGAAGATTGGAGATGTGGAGTATCAGGGCGACGGCAACAAAGCCATATTCTACTATATTTCCGATGAACGTGTCGATTTCCGTCAGCTCATCAAAGTGCTTGCCGAGACATTCAAGGTGCGCATCGAAATGAAGCAGATAGGAGCCCGCCAGGAAGCCGGACGCATCGGGGGTATCGGACCTTGCGGACGGCCTTTGTGCTGCTCGGTGTGGATGTCCAACTTCGTGTCGGTGGCAACTTCCGCCGCACGCCATCAGGATTTGTCGCTCAATCCGCAGAAACTTGCCGGCCAGTGTGCCAAACTCAAATGCTGCCTCAACTTTGAGGTGGACACTTATGTCGAGAGTTCCCGCGGGCTGCCTGAGAAGAATGTACGTCTCGAGACAGTCGACGGCACTTTCTTCCATTTCAAGACCGATGTTCTCAAACGGGAGATAACTTATTCTTCGGATAAGAATGTAGCGGCCAATCTCGTTACGATCTCCGCCGCGCGCGCACGCGAGATCATCGCCATGAACCAACGTGGCGAGAAGCCTGATTCGCTCATTGCCGCCGCTGACCGTAAAGAACCCGTAAAAGCAGCGTTCGGTGACATTCTGGGCGATGACGATCTCACCCGTTTCGATAAAAAGAAGAAGAAACGCCGCAATAAAGGCGCGAAGGCGAAAGCCGGTTCCGAAGAAACTACTGAAAATAATGCGCAGCAGCCGACGGAGCAGCCCAAACGTCCTAAAAAGAAAAAACGTCCCGCCAAAGATAAAGACGGCAACGGAGGTACGCCTCAGGCATCCGCGCCTGCTGAATCATGAGGACGCTCGTCCGCATCGTGTTCGCCCTGCTCCTCCTGACGTTCGTAGCATGCGAGCCTGCGGGGCCGACAGAAGATGCCGGTTTTGTGTCCATACCTCCCGAAGGATGGGCTTACGGCCGGGTTCTGGAATTCGTGCCCGAGCTCGCCGATTCAGTCGGCAACGCACGTGTCGCTGTGGCCGTGCGGCATAATAACGACTATCCTTACAGCAACCTCTGGCTTGAGCTGACAGCGCCCATTCCGGGCACAGACTCCGCACGAGTTGATACCATAGATCTCGACATGGCTGACGTGTACGGACACTGGTACGGCACCGGAGCAGGCATGAGCTATATTGTGGTGGACACGCTCCGTTCTGATTATCTGTACGAAAACGGCCGTGCCATGAAGTTGCGACACATCATGCGCGCCGATACCGTCACCGACATTACTCAGGTCGGACTTATTTTTATGCTTTCGGAAGCAGACACCAATGGATACTCAAAAGATTGACGCATTGATTTTTGATATGGATGGCACGCTTTGGGATGCCATTCCGTCATATTGCCGCGTATGGGACGAAACATGCGCGCAACTCGGCGTGTCGCGTCGCCCGGTGGAGTATCAGGAGCTCTTAGGCCTTATGGGCAAGCCGCTCGGTGAGATTTTCGAAGACCTGATTGGGTCTGATGTTATTGACCGTACGACATTCGTGAGCGCGCTGGCCGCCACGGAGGATCGCCTTATGCCCGAACTCGGAGGGCGTCTTTTCGACGGAGTCCGTGAGACTCTTGAAGCACTGCGCTCTCGTGGAGTAAGGTTATTCATGGTAAGTAACTGCTCCGGATTCGGACTCGACAATTTCCTGAATTTCACAGGGTTGAAGCCTTTGTTTGAAGATTGGCTCTCGTTCGGGGCCACCGGTGTCGACAAGGATGTCAACCTGCTTGCGCTTCGTGACCGTTATCGGTTGCATCGTCCGGTTTATGTCGGCGATATTCAGCGCGACAGTGATTCCACGCATCAGGCCGGGATGGAATTCGCCTGGGCCGCTTATGGCTTCGGTACGGCGGACGATGCCGAATTTGTTCTACATACCCCTGCCGATTTATTGAATCTACCCGTATAATTTCACCCTTATGGATCGATTGCATCAACCGCTTCAACTCCTTCCGGCCGATGAAGTAGCCGTGCGTGTGGCAAAGATTACCGCTGCGATGCCTGATGGTGTCGATATGCTTCTCGTTAACGATAATGTCAATCTGTTTTATCTCACCGGACGTGTATTTCTCGGATATGTGCTTATAGAGCGCGACGGTGCGATCAGGTATTTTCTGCGGCGTCCCTCGGTTCTTACAGGCGAAGAAGTCACGGAGATCCGCCGTCCCGCCGATATGCTCGGCCATGTCAGCTTTGAGGGCAAAACCGTGGGCTTGATGGAGGATGAGACCCCGTACAGTTCGCTTTCCAGACTTGCCGATGCGCTCGGAATAGTAAACTATGTCAATGGATCCGGATGTCTGCGCTCTGCACGTGCAGTCAAAACGCCCCTTGAGATAAGGCTTATGAAAGAGTGCGGGATGCGCCAGACCGAGGTCTATCGAAGGATTCCACATCTTTACCGCGAAGGTATGACCGACATTGAGCTTCAGGTGGAGATAGAGCGAGCCCTGCGCCTTGCGGGCTGTCTCGGGCAGTTTCGTTGCAGTGGCTCTGAAATGGAAATTTTCATGGGCAATGTGATCACCGGCGAAAACGCCGACGCGCCTTCACCCTACGATTTCGCCATGGGCGGCGCCGGGCTTCATCCGTCGCTTCCGGTGGGTGCAGACGGTTCCATCATCTGTCCCGGCAAGCCCGTCATGGTGGACATGAACGGCAATTTCAACGGCTATATGACCGATATGACACGTACGTTCATCGCAGGCGAACCATCGGCTGAAATCGAGCGTGCCAACAGCCTGTCGCGCGACATCTGCGCCGCCATAGCCGATGCTGCCGTTCCGGGAGCGGAGTGCAAGGCTCTGTATGCCCTGGCTGATGAGATGGTGCGTGAGGCCGGTATGGAGCCATCCTTTATGGGGCATACATTCCATGCCGGGTTCGTAGGGCACGGACTCGGTATCACCATTAACGAACCGCCGGTGCTGGCACCCCGTTCACGCGATGTCCTGCAGGCCGGGAACACTATAGCTCTTGAGCCCAAATTCGTGATTCCGCATGTCGGAGCTGTCGGAGTGGAGAACACCTATGTGGTGCGTCCGGAAGGCTCTGCCGAACGCATAACGCTCGCACCCGAAGAACTTGTACAATTATAAAACATTCAATAAATATGTCATTATGAAAAATTTCTTACTCACTCTGGTCGCCGGAGCAATGCTCACGACCGCCGCTTGCACATCAGGAAAAGCTGAGGCCCCGGCAGAAGAAGCTGTCGCAGACTCGGTGCCTGTTGTCTACTACATCAAGGACATCACTCCTGAAAATCTCGTGAAGGTCTATGAAGCACTCGGGCGTAAGGCTGAAGGCGATAAGATCGGTATTAAGATCTCTACCGGCGAGTCGAATAAATCCAACCATCTCGACACAGCTCTCATCGCTCCGCTGGTGCGTCTTATCAACGGTACTTTCATAGAGTGTAACACAGCCTACGCCGGCAACCGCAACACCACCGAAGCACACATCCAGGCTGCCAAAGAACACGGCTTCACCGATCTCGCCGGTGTGGACATCATGGATGCCGAAGGTGAGATCGAGCTTCCCGTTACCGGAGGCAAACACCTCACGAAAGACATCGTAGGCAAGAATTTCAAGGACTACGACTTCATCGTGGTGCTCTCGCACTTCAAAGGCCATCAGATGGGCGGCTTCGGCGGCGCGCTCAAGAATATTTCCATAGGCATAGCCTCCTCGGCCGGCAAGACATATATTCATTCAGCCGGTAAAACAGCCTGTGTCGACTCCATCTGGCAGAATACAGCCGAGCAGAAAGACTTCATAGAATCGATGGCCGAAGCGGCCAAGGCTGTTGTCGATGCATCGGGTGATCATATCCTGTATATCAATGTCGCCAACCGTCTCTCCGTTGACTGCGACTGCAACGGTAATCCCGCCGAACCCAAAATGGGCGATCTCGGTGTCCTTGCTTCGCTTGACCCCGTGGCACTTGACCGCGCCTGTGTCGATCTCGTCTTCAACTCCGATGATCCCGGTAAAGCCGACCTTATCGAACGCATCAACTCACGGATGGGCACACATATTCTCACCCATGCCGAAGAACTGGGCGTAGGCTCTCAGAAATATCGTCTGGTGACCATCGAGGAGTAATATAATTCGCAACTTTTGAATCCACTTCCGTCAACTGGCGGAGGTGGATTCATCTTTTTTTATTAAATTTATTCAATTTGTTTGTCCGAGCGAATAAATTTTGTATCTTTGCGACATATATTGAAAAATCTTGAAAACCCATTTTGATGTCTATGAAAAAATACTCATTGATTCTTGCACTGACTGTCGGTGTGGCCGGTGTGTTTGCTTCTGAAGCAACTGCTGCACAGGTAAAACCAACCTCTTCCGAGCAATCGGATTGTAAACGCGGTATTGACAGTCGGTCGCCATGGGATGATCCCGAAATGTCGGCGACAGTATCATACGAGAACGGGGTGCTGACACTGTTTGTAGAAAATTTTATTGTGCAATGCGGAGCTGAGCTTGTGTCGTATTGTAAGAATGATGTTCCGGGCGAACTGCATTTTGTCGTTTATGATGAAAGTGATTTTCAGACAGACTGCTTCTGTCCTTTCGATCTCACATGTACCTATAATGGTATTCTCGCAGGTGATTATAAAATCTTTTTTGAGAACAAAGGCGGCCATGTTTATTTGCAGGCTGAGGCCATGATCAATAATGGCAGCATTGTGTCGCTGAAACAGGCGAATTCGTTAGTCGGTATTTACGGCGATTCCGCCGGTTCTTTAGCCTTTACAGCCGATGCCGACCTTGTAATTTCTGTGTCCGGACAGGTCGACGTGGCAATATATGATGAAGCAGGATGCCAATGCGGACAATTCACTGTGGAAGGTCCTACCGAAGTGTCTTTGGCATCACTTCCTAAGGGATTCTATATAATCAGTGCCACTGCCAACGGACTCTCCCACCGCCTCAAAATTCATCGCTAAGATTATATTTGTCGGTTTTGAAAATTTTTGTAACTTTGCGGTGTGATTCACAAAGAGTCACGCCGCTGATGTTTTTATACACGACTATCGCTATCGAACACGGCCCTGTTGTAATGAACTGGGGATTTCTCGAAAATTGGAAAAGCACCGCTTCGCTTTAAGCGCTCGCCTGTCCCGGCATGAATCATGACCGGGAGTGATTCTTTTCTCCTTAATAATAATCATTTTACCGATTAATTTACGATGAACAATCACAGATTGCTCTCGGGTCTGCTTTGCGCGGTCCTGATGAGCGGGAGCGTGTGTGCTGATGCGAAAGACAGTCGTGTTTTCACGATTGAGGATTTATTCGAGATCGCGGAATCGAACAGCGTGCAGCTCCGACCGTTATTCACAGCCGAGGACGAGGCTCGCCGGAAAATTGATGTGGCGCGCGACGGGTGTTTACCGGAGATTACCGCTGATCTGTCCTTCAGTTTCATAGGCGACGGTTTCACCACCAAACGGGATTTTTCGGACAGTCAGAAAGCTCCGATACCCCATTTTGGCAACGGACTCTCACTCACAGTGGAGCAGCCCGTGTACACAGGTGGTGCCATTACCGCCGGAATTGAGCTTGCGGAATTGAAATCCACTGCAGCGCGGTATGCCACAGAACTGCAGCGCGACAATATCCGATTCCGTCTTGCGGGCTTCTATCTTGATATCTATAAATATCACAATCTGCGGCGGGTGGTGGAAAATAATCTGATTCAGGCCCGTAAGGTACTCTCCGACATGGAAGTGCGATTCAGCGAGGGTGTGGCTCTGCGAAATGACATCACGCGTTACGAGCTGCTGGTGTCTAACCTTGAACTGCAGTTGATAAAGATTGATAATGTGCTGAGGCTTCTGAACAGCAATCTGGTGACTACGGCCGGATTGCCGGCCGACACGGAGATTGTGCCTGATTCGACGATTCTGGCGCGGGTGCTCCCCTGCGACGGCGAAGCATGGTGGCAAGACGAGGCGGCCCTGAATGCTCCCGCGCTGAAGCTCGCGCGTTCCAGTGTGGATATAAGTCGCAAGGCTGAGACCATAGTACGTAGCGAACGGCTCCCGAAAGTGGGGCTGAGGGCCGGCTGGACCATCGACGGTCCCATTCTTGTGGAGGTTCCGCCCATCAACCGTAATCTGAGTTACTGGTATGTAGGGGTAGGGGTTTCGTATAATCTTTCATCACTTTATAAAAATGAAAAATCGCTGTCGCGCAGCAAGATAGCCACAATAAAGGCCGAAGAAGAACTTGATGCCGCCCGCGAGGACATCAGCCTGCGGGTGCGCGCCGACTATATCGGCTATCTTGAAGCATACGAGGTGCTTAAGACGCGCAACAAGAGTGTGGAATTGGCCGATCGCAACTATAATGTCACAGCCACCCGATACGCTGCCGGAATGGCACTGATCACCGACATGCTCGACGCCGCCAATTCCAAACTTGATGCCGAACAGCAGTTGGTCAACGCGCATATCAACATCATTTACTACTATTACAAACTTCTTTTTACTTCCGGTAAGATATGAACCACCGCAGCAAAAAAATATTATCATATATACTGACTTTGGCAGTCGTGGCTGCCGTTACATTCTGGATCTGTTCACGATTCGTACGTTTCGGTAATGTGGAATACACAGACAATGCCCGCGTATGCCGGCAGATTGTGCCTGTCAACAGCCGTGTACAGGGCTATATACGCGAAATCAGATTCAATGAGTTTCAATATGTTAAGAAAGGTGACACCCTGGTGGTGATAGACGATGCTGACCGCAGGCTTGGAGTGGCCCGCGCGCGGGCAGACTATCAGAACGCCCTTGCCGGCCGCGATGTCGCTGACAGAAGCGTGGGCGTGGCCTCCGCCAATGTTGAAGTCTCCGAGGCTTCGATAGCCGAAGCACAGGTTGTCATGGAAATGGCCCTCGCAGATTTCGAGCGATATAAAAAACTGCTTGCACAGGATGCGGTGACACGTCAGCAATACGATGTCGCACGCACAGATTACGAAGCCAAAAAAGCACGCTATGAGATGCTTGCGCGTCAGCGTGCGGCCACATCGTCGGTGGTAGCCGAGACGCGCCAACGCATTGCTCAGACCGATGCCGGCATCGAGGTTGCCCGCGCTATTCTCGAAACCGAAGAACTTAACCTTTCTTACTGCGTGATTTTGGCGCCATGTGACGGATATACCTCCCGAAAGGAGATACAGACCGGCCAGCTCGTGCAACCGGGCCAGACATTACTCGATATTGTAGATGCGGCCGACGTTTGGGTGACCGCGAACTATAAGGAAACACAGCTGAAGTACATAGAGCCGGGAAGCCGGGTGCATATTGAGGTAGACGCCATTCCCGGTGTGGTGTTCAACGGCAAGGTTGAGGCAATCTCGAAAGCCACAGGCGCGTCGATTTCGTTGCTCCCGCAGGACAATTCCGCAGGTAACTTTGTTAAAGTGCGCCAGCGTGTTCCGGTCAGGATAGTTTTCGATGCCGACAACGATTCTGCCGGGATGAGCAAACTGCGGGCCGGAATGAATGTCGAGTGCGAGGTGATATACTGATATGGCTGACTGGCATGCTGCTCCGGACCTTTCGACATCCCGGACGTCCCTGATTTTGTGCCGCGCAGACTGAAGCCGTGGCTTTTCATTCTGTTCGTTCTGATAATACAGTTCTCGGGCGGCGTTTATCTTGCTGCGGCTTCGGATATGGTCGGTACATCCGGTCTGATGCAGGAGGACATACTGATGGCCGGATACGCGTCACTGGTGGGATTGTCAATAAATTTCGCCGTGATGTTCCGCATAAAGTTCAGGTTCTCCAACCGCATACAGTTGCTTGCGGCCGGAGCCGTACTGATAGTGGCGAACTACATCTGTGCCACGACAGAGTCGGTGCCGGTGCTTGTGCTCACGTGTTTTGTCGCGGGTTTCTTCCGCATGCAGGCCACTCTGGCGTGTAACTCCACGATTCAGTTATGGCTCACTCCGTTGCGCGATATGTCCGTGTTTTTCTGCTATGTCTATCTTTTGGTCGATGGAGTGATTCAGCTCAGCGGCATATCGACAGTGTACACGGCCTTTTTTGCAGGGTGGGAATACATGCAGTGGATCATGATGGGACTGCTTGCGCTGATGATGGTGCTTGTCCTGATTCTGGTGCGACCTGTGCGTGGCCCGATGTTCATTCCGCTGTTGGGTATCGACTGGCTCGGTGCGGTGCTTTGGGCCGGATTCATGTTGAGTTTCACGTTCATTTGTGTGTACGGCAACTACTACGATTGGTGGGATGCGCCGGAGATAAGATGGAGCGCAGTGGCCGGAGTTGCCTTTCTGGCCATAAACCTCTGGCGCGCGTCATTTCTTCATCATCCTTATATTTCGTTCCGCGCCATGACCAACCGTAATGTGCTTCGCGCCACAGCGGTCTATCTGGTGTTTTTCACCCTTCTTGCCACTGAACACGTGTTCGAACACACCTATGCCGCCTCTATTCTCGGTTTTGATGAGACGAATCTGATTGATCTCAACTGGTTTGTGTTCGCGGGAATAGTGGCCGGCACCGGTTTCACGTATATCACATTCGCACTGCGTAAATGGCGATATAAGACCATGACAGTCATCGCATTCGTGCTCGCGGCCGGTTATCTCGCCTATTTCTATTTCCTGATCGACTACGGAGTGGAAAAAGAGATGCTGATGATACCGCTTTTCCTGCGCGGGTCGGCTTCGGTGATAATCTCGATAGTGTTCCTGACATCCATCGTTCAGAGCGGACTGCCGTTTCAGGTGTTTCCTCAGGCATTGGTCATAAATGGCTTTACGGGAGCTGTCATGGGCGCTACGCTCGGTCCGGCCATAATCGGCGAATTGCTGCGGCTTGTCATGGCACGGAATTCGGCTCTAATAAGTTCTGCTCTCACGGATTTCAATCCCGATGCCGTTGCCGTTCCGTTCGGACAGCTTTACGGAATGGTTCAATTGCAGGCGATGGTAGTGTCTATGAAAGAGATTTATGGCTTGCTTCTGATAGCGGCCATACTTTCGATAGCTGTGATATTGTTGAGCTATGGCCCGATGCGTCCCCGGGCATTTTTTCCGAAATGGCGTACCATCCGGCGTCTCATCCGCCATCAAGTGCGCGAGACCAACCGGTAGCCGATTCCGCGTTGGTTCAGTATGGCCAGCGAGCGGTCATGGCGCAGATAATGTCTCAGTTTATGAATGAATCCATGCAGGGAATTTCTGCTGTAAGGATCGTCTCGCTGCCATATCAGCATCATAAGAGTCGCTGATTCCACAGTGTTGCCGATATTCATTGCCAGTTCGTGCAGCAGGCGGCTCTCTATCAGGGTTAGCTCCACGGTGTCATGCCCTTGGCAACACAGCGTCAGAGCCGATGTGTCAAGAGTGTACTGTCCGATGGTTATAAGCGGATCCTCAGACGGAACTCCCCGTCTGAGCAGGGCCTTTATGCGCACGATAAGCTCCATCATGCGGAACGGTTTTTTGAGATAATCGTCTGCTCCTGCCCCGAATCCTTCAACGATGTCTTCGATTTCCGATTTGGCTGTCAGAAACAGAACCGGAACATTCCTGTCGATCTGACGGAGTTTCCGTATCATTGAAAAACCGTCGAGTTTTGGCATCATCACATCGGCGATAACAAGGTCAGGACGGACTCGTATGAATCCGGCCAGACCTTGTTCGCCGTCGGAGGCGACAGTGACATCGAAACCATCGAGTCTCAGAGTCTCTGATATTATCATTGAAAGAGTGGCGTCATCCTCCACCAGCAGAATCCGGTTACTCATACTCAATTGAATTCGATTGTGAATTTTGTCCCGTGTTCCTCGATGCTCTCCACAGATATGTGCCATCCATGTTTTTCGACGATTGTGTTCACGTAGAAAAGTCCGATGCCATAACCTCCGACCTCTCGGATGCGTCCTTGCGGCACACGATAGAATTTTTTGAATATATCAGGGAGATACCTTGCCGGAATCCCGATACCGTTGTCAGCCACCGAGACACCGTGCGAGGTGGCTGAAATATCGATTATAACTTGATCTCCCGAATATTTCAGACTATTGTCTATTAAGTTGGTGAGGATGTTGGAGAAATGGATCGGATCAGCTTCCACCGCTGCGCCTTCCGGACAGCGGAGATTTATGCGGCATGGTTTGCAGGCCTTGAGTTTCTGTCGGTCGATGAGGTCTGTCAGGAACGGTCGCAGCAGTATGTTTTCTTTCGTCATTATAAGATTCTTGCGCCGCTCCATACTCATGGATAAAATACTCTCGACCAGACCGGAGAGTTTTGTCAGTTGCTCGAGGATTGCAGTGAGATATCTGTTAGTCCGGTTGTCGTCGCCAGGTTCCGGAAACTGCAGCAGGGAGTCGGCCGCGGCGTAAGCGACAGCTATGGGAGTCTTGAGTTCGTGGGTCATATTGTCGGTGAAATCATCTTTCATTTCCTCGATTGTACGTTGGCGCTTGATTACATGTAGCAGATAGATGAATCCGAATATAAGGGTCAGAGCTATAAGTGCGGAAGTGATCAGCACCCCGCTCATCTCGCGCAATATAGCCGATGTAAGGGGCGATATGTAAGCGTCGCAGATCTTCCGGCCGTCTACAGAATACTCGATATGCCACAGATTATCCGAGTATTCGATCGTTCCTTCCGGTCCGATGATGCATACCACCTCGGGGTCATAACCCGAAAAGCGCAGGTCGCGCCGGAGAAATTCTTCCATGCGACGCATGTCCGGTCGTTGAGGTAGTGAATCATAGTTTTCATGGAGATACCCGGTGAGCACTGCGAGAATCTGACGATCCATGTACTTATACCCCTGCGAGTAGCCTTTTGCGAGCATTTCTTCGGGATCTGAAGTGTCACCGACATCCGATTTTTGAAGGCCGACCTGTATCCATACGACTTCATCGGATCCGGCGAGTCCGGCCTCTATGATGCGGTCTACCATTTCAATCTGGTCGGCGCGCCGCAGGCTTTGTTCCACATCCTCCATGTATCGTCTTTTTATTGACCTGTATAATTGGATCATGAACAAAGCGTCAGCAGCAAACAGGATCAAAACCGTGATGCGTAAGACTATAAGTATTGTCCGGAAATGTTTCATCACCGCGAAGTTACTATAAAATAATGACAGGACAACACCCCCGTGCAACTATTAAGACTAAATAAGGGAATATAAGGATTGTTTAAGATGACAGTGCGTAATTTTGCCGCATGAAAAATTCTGTTTTTATTGTAATAATGCTGCCTCTGGCTGCATACGGTTATCAGGCAGCGGCCATGGATCCGGACTCTGTTACGGAACTTAAAGAAATATCTGTCATTGCTTCCACTCAAAGAGCAGAACCGGACGGTACGGTCTATGTTCCAACAAATTCGCAACGAGCGTCTGCCTCTGACGGAGTGACGCTTTTAGCAAGAATGAATATACCGCAACTGAACGTCAATGTTTCTGACGGTTCGGTGAAAAGTGCAGATAACCGTACAGTCGGGATTTTTATAGATTATAATCCAGCGACTGCCGAAGATCTGGCAGGGTTGAATCCGTCGGATGTCAGGAGAGTGGAATGTCTGGCGTATCCTTCTGACCCCAGATTCATGCGGGCGGAGTATGTCGTTAACTTCATAATGCGAGAATACAGCTACGGCGGTTACACCAAACTTTCGGCTGCGCAGCGTTTCATGACGCGCACAGGTGATGCGTCGGTCTATTCACGCCTTGGACGTGGCCGGATGTCATATGATCTCATGCTTTCGGTCGATGGTGACCGGAACTGCCATACCGGTGCAGAAACAAGGGAGACGTATAAATTATCGTCCGGAACAGTTGAACGTCATGTCGAGAGTCAGGGTTCGCGGGTACGTCATCATGGCGTTTTCGCCGGATTAAGAGCTGTTTTGACCGGTGGCGAGCGGTTCACTTTCCGGAATCTTATTTCGATACGTCGCAGTCGAACCCCTTTTAGTGAAACAACAGGCTCAGTGAGTCTTACAAATCCTTCAATTATTCAGAATTATATTGAAAACAACTCCATCGGGAACTTATCCGGCGGGTGGGACGGTGGCTTTTATATAGATTATGGTAAAGGCTGGACAATGAATGCCACAGCGAATTTCGAATTGCGGAATAACAGTTCGTCTTACCGATATTCCACACCCGATAATGAGATTGATAATAATGCAGATGAAAAAGGATGGTTCGCACGCGGAAATGTACAGCTTGACAAGAAATTTTCGGGGAGTCTTTCTTTGTTTGCAAATGTTCTGAGCGGTGGCGGCAGAACCCGTATAAATTACTCCGGCTCAGGGGCGGCCCTCAACAGATTCAGACAGACATTCACCGGGGTATGTATCGGGGCTGCCCTGAGCCGGGAGAAAGTGACTGGGAGTGCTGATGCCGGATATGCGTTCGAGTCAAACTGTATCAATGGCTATCAGTCGCGCGACCGATATCCGTTTGCGCATGCAAACATTAACTACGCCCCGTCGCGCTTGCACTTCTTCAATGCCGGTTTCCAGTACGCGACCTTTTCACCCGACGCCGCAATGAAGAATCCCAATATAATCCGACAGTCGGAATTTATGTATGTAGGTGGCAATCCCGAACTCCGGTGTTCCCGTCACATATCCTCGAATGTAAGCTATACATGGTTGCCGGGCAATCGTTGGAGCCTCGCTGCGTACGGAACCTTTTTCAGAATAGCCGACCGTCAGATCGCTGTTTATAAGCCTGATGGCCCGGGAGGAGCAATACTTAAAAAATATTTCAATGACGGTGATTACAATCATGGACAGATAGGAGCACGGCTGACCGGAAAGTTCCTTGGAGGATGCTTGGCGGTTTCTGTGTCGCCCCGAGTGTTGATGTATCATACCACGGGAAGTAATCGAGTGTCATATTTCCCTTTTCTGTGCAGTATTTCGGCTGATTATTATATGGGAAAATTCTTTTTTAACGCCGGATGGAGTTCTTCGTCAGGATATGTCGACGGTGAGACAGCGTTCCTGCGCAGAATGCCATCGGAGTATCATATCGGGGCGTCGTGGCACCATAAGGGATGGAATATCAGTATGTCAGTGGCGAATTTCTTCCGTTCGTCATGGATTGTCAGTCGTGACGAACTCTGTTCACAGTGGTATGACAGCCGGATAGTGCAAACCGGTGCAACTTCACATCGTAGAATCAAACTCTCGGTAACATATACATTCAAATACGGAAGCAAGGTGGAGAAAACCGATGAGCTGAGTTCCGATTCCGGATTTTCCTCGGCCATATTGAAGTAAAGTGGTCGTCAAGGTAAAAATATGTTTGTTAAAACATGAGAAAATACGTAACTTTGCCGAAACAAAGATGTAGTATGTATTTCTCTAAGCCGAGAACGTAAGTTCTTCAAGACTTGTCCGGCAATAGGCATAGTTGACTCATATTCTCTCTTAACGCATATTGCTGAAGAGTCAATGGCAATCAGAAAAAATCAATAGTCATAAGGTATGGAAAATAGACATAAGAAGATGATTAAAAACATCTTAAAAGTATTATTCGTTTTGGTTGGACTGATACTGCTTTCATTTGTCTGCTTAATAATATATGCCAAACTCAGTTCTTCATCAGAGACGCCGGCGGAAAGCTATTATGTCGAAGACTTACCCTTGAAAAACGACTGCTTCCAAGATGATTTTCAAGAAATTACGGAGATTGTAAAAGATAATTACTCCCTCTACGAATCCAAACATCTGAACATTGATTCAATATGCGATTCATACTCCACACGCGCGGGGCGTATTTCCACATCAAGGGAATATGGTGAACTTCTGCAAGAATTCTTCGCATCTTTGAAAGTCGGTCATTCTTTTGTATATCTCAACGAGTATAGCGCCGGCACTTTCCCCGTGTTTATAAATGATTCAATTTTCATCAGCAGACCGAATGACATTTTAATAGAGGCCGGATTGAAAGATAAGGACAGGGTAATCGCCGTAAATGGAGAGCCTGTCGTACAGTGGATGGATCGTAATGAAAAGTATGTATCCGCTTCTACCCCGCAGAACCGCAGGTTATACACGGCTGCTAATATATTCAGAAGTCTATCTGATACTGCGCGCAACTATACCGTCTGTCGTGGTAATGACACCATTGAGGTACAACTACCTTTGTTGACCAAGGAAAAGTTACCAGCCGAAGCAGTTGTCAATACAAGTAGTAAGGTGCTATATGACAGCATCGGCTATATTGCTATCAATACAATGATGGATGGCGTTCTCGAAAGTTTCAGTTCTGATTTCGACAAGGTGCGTGATCTTCCGTATCTTATTGTTGACATCCGAAATAATGAGGGTGGCAATAGCGGTAACGGACGGGAGTTATGCAGATATTTCATACACAGCGATCAGCCTCATTGTATTGACAACAAGGTGATGCCCCCTTCGGACCACGCTTACCGGGGTGAAGTGATTCTGCTCATAAGCCCTGTTACTTTTTCAGCAGCTGAAAGTTTTGCTATTGATATGAAGGAGAGTGGCAATGTTATATTGATTGGAGAATCGACTGCCGGAGATACCGGCAACCATCCCAAGACCTTCAAAACTTCAAACGGCATATGCTTCCGCATTCCTACAGCAGCTCCATCAGTATCTCCGAAAGGCTTTCCATTGGAAGGCGTTGGAATCATTCCTGATTACTATATATCCCGGACGGTTGCTGATTACTTTAACGATAAAGATACCCAACTTGAATTCGCAATAGAGTATTTCAAGAAAAAATAAACCAATATCGCAAACCGACCTCAGGTGTAATTCCCTGCTTTGCAAACGCTAAAACTATAAATATATTTATATTCATGCGGTTCAGCCTAACGCCGGCAGATTGAATATAAAACAAAAAACGGCCGAACCTCACGGTTAAGCCGTTATGTGATTCGCACAGGATTCAAACCTGTAACCTTCTGATCCGTAGTCAGATGCTC
>CAMWNG010000042.1 GCA_947175575.1 uncultured Bacteroidales bacterium
TCAATATACCCCCTTTTGCCGTTGATCTTTACAATTGCCAAGCCTTCATGGAAACTATATGTCTCCTCATACTTTGGTTGAATAACAAATTCTCCTTTTTTATCAATATACCCCCATTTGCCGTTGATCTTCACTGCAGCTAAACCTTCACTGAACTTCCAAGTCAACTCATATATTGGCTTGATAACAAATTTTCCTTTATTATCATAATACCCCCATTTGTCGTTGATCTTCACTGCAGCTAAACCTTCCTGGAAAGACTCGATTACGTCATATTTTGGCGGTATAACAAATACTCCTTTATTATCAATATACCCCCTTTTGCCGTTGATCTTTACAATTGCCAAGCCTTCATGGAAACGCCCGGGGGAATCATACTTTGTCGGGATAACTAATTCTCCTTTTTTATCAATATACCCCCACTTGCCGTTGAGCATAACCGCTGCCAAGCCGTCACTGAAAGACCATGCGTCCTCATACTTTGGCGGGATAACTTGTTGGCCGGAGTTGTCTTTATAACCGTATAACCCATTTGTATCTTTAAATGTGAATAGTTCTTGCGCCTGCACATTGAAGGTGAGTAAACTAAGGAGAGCAATAAGAATCAAGTAGTAATAAGGTTTTGAGGTGCGAGGGTACATAAATTGACAAGGTTAAGTGAGATTTCGATTAACAGCAGCAAAATTATAAACATTTCAGCTATTTACCAAAATTTCCGCCGGCTTTCTGAATAGACATCCACTACTGTCCGGCAGCTGCGACATTGAAAACCCGTCACCCCGCCAAAAAGGTGTCTTTGGCGGGGCGACGGGTTTGGTGCTGAACGGTCAGCGGTATTCTTTGTCGATTTTGGGAGGAGTGGTCTTGAAGCGGGGCATGCACTGGCCAGTGCGGGCTCCGATGTAGGTGGGATCGGAGATGTAGAAGGTCTTGCCTTCGTGCTGGTAGTTGTCGCCGGAGATAGGTTCGTCGAGTCTGACGGCGGCGGCCTCGTGGATGGGGTAGGCTATCAGATGGTTTTCCACACCTAAGACGTTCCAGAGCAGGAAGGTGTAGAAGATTGAGCGGTCCTCGCAGTCGCACTTTGGATAGTAAAGCGTCTCCTCGAAGAAATAGGGCTTCTCGAAGCCGTGATACTCGTCATCGGTGGCGTATTTGAAGCCTGACTGGGTGAAACGCAGGAGGGCGTCGATGGCTTCTCGGCCCGATTTGCCTTCGGCGGCGAGCTGTTGCTTGAACTGGTTGACAACATCGGCGCGCAGTGCAGGCGATACGTTCGACGATGCGAAATCCTCCGTCGCCATCTGGGGATAGCGGTACAGCACCGGAATCAGGTTCTCGTTCACCGAGCCGGTGATGGTCATTCCACCCTGGGATATGGCGAATTCCTTTGGCTTTTCGGGCAGACGGAGGTCGTTGATTATGAGGTCGAAGGGTTTGCCGGGGTCGGCATCCTCGGGCAGCTTGCAGGTGGAGATGAAGCTGCGGGCATGATTGTTGGGATCGTCGCTGTCCACGGGGAACACATAGTATTGGCGGCCGTTGAGCGTCAGGAAATGGCGTGCGTAGACTTTCTGGTCGAAAGGCAGGAGCAGATAGGGATTGCCGCTGTCGTCGATGCCGAGGCGGGCATCGTAGCCCATGTTGGCGAGCACGAAATGCACCAGAGCCATCTGGGCCGTCGGGTGAGCGTTGGGGTAGCGGGCCAGTACGTATGCCTTGAGCACGTCATAGGTCAGGAAGTCGTTAAGATTATAGCGTTGTGCGGCCTCGACCATCGCCTCGGCCAGGGCTACCGCATCGGATGATTTGAGCTCGCGCCATTTGGCCGCGAATTCAGCCGGAGAGTTGAGTCGTCCCTTCAGTGTGAGAGGCACGTCGGCTATGCTGAGCTCCATGCCGCGGTAGTCGAAGTCGTAGCTGTCCTTATCGACATCCTCGGGGGTGAAGCGCGGGATGAGAACGTGGGTGGGCGCGTCGGGGCGCACGGCGGCCGACGGTGTCGGAAGTCCGGGACGGTTGGAGTGAGTGGGTGTGACGTCGGGCACATTGTAGTGGCGCGGCACGTCCACTTTGTTGGGCGCGTCGGGGCGGTTGGCTGTCACGGGCGCGGGGAGGCCGGGTGTGATGGGATCAGCCTTTGTCACGGTAGGAGCTTCCGGCTCGGGAATTGTGGGTGCAGGCGTGGCCGACACAGGTTCGGGTTCGGGCACCACAACCGGCTCGGCCTTGACGTCGGGCTGAACGGCAGGCTTCGGCTCCGTGAACCGTTTGCCGGCCTTGAATTGTTCGTGTTGTTCCCAGATTCCTTCGAGATATTTGTCGTAGTCGTCGAGGATGGACTTACGGTAATCCTGATACCCCTGGAGCAATTGTTGGCGGTAGGCGTTGAATGCGTCCTGTGACGACTGAGCCGTGAGATGGCAGACGCTGAATATCAGTGCGAGGGACAGAGCGGCTTTGCGGAGCGTTAGCATAAATCTGTATTGAAGAAATTAGATAATGGGGGAGGAGAAAGAAAGGCGGCCGCGGAATAGCCCGCGGCCGCGGGGATGGATTTACTTGAGGTTGCGGTTGATGAAGTCGTTGATTTTCTGGGCGTGTTCGGCAGCCACTTCGCTCTCGGCCATGGCGTTCTTGAGAGCCTGGATGCGTTTTTTGGAGGCGGCGCTTTCGTTCACGATGAAGAATGACTGAACTTCGAAGTCGCCTTCGGGGTTGGTGCGGATAAGAGAGAAGCTGTGCTTGAGTTCGCCGTTGAGTTCTTTCTCGACCTGACGGCGATAAGTTCCGAAGAGGTTTTCGAATTCAGCTGAGACATCGACTCCGGATCCAGCGAAGTCATTCGCGAGCATACCTTCTACGGTAGAGGCTGATTCCTGAGCATAGTTGATTATGGCGTTGTTCGTTGCCATCTGCTGTCCTATGTTTTTGCTCTTGCTGCGGGTGGATGTACCTACGATTTCGCGGCCGTCGTTGCCGAGTTCGTCGAGTTCGGCCCAGTGCTGGAGCAGAGCCACTTCCATGCTGCGCGAAGAGCCGAGAAGTTCCCACTTGCCTTGTTTGAGGCGTTTGAGCACTTCTTTGCGTTCTTTGTCTTTAGCTTTCTGGAGCTGTTTGGCGGGATTTGCTGCCATAGCTGCCGGAACCACCAGCATCATGGCCAGGATGAATGCGATTACTTTTTTCATAGCAGTCGGTTTTTAGAGGTTATTGTGATTTTGGTTATTTATTGTCTTCGATGGTGAGCACCATGGTTTTGACACCCATTTTCGCATCGCGTTTGCGCACCTTGGCGAGCCATTTGTGGAAGTCGGCTTCGGGGAGGGTGCGCGGGGTGAGTCCGTCGGAACTGCGGTCAACCGCTTTGTTGAACGGCTCGGGTGAGAAGAGCACATAGAGCTGGTTGGCCTCGGTGGGGCGGTTGCCGTCGAGGGTCATGACGAGTTCGTCGGGAACACCGAACGCGGGGTCGGCCTTTGCGGTGTCGAAAAACACATAATCGTGGTCGCGGCGCAGGCGTATCACTCCGTCGGACGAGTTTGTGTAGGGGAGCAGCGAGTAGGCCGTGCGCGAGTCATCCACCAGATATACCAGCAGATAGCCGTCTACGGGCACACGGACATACAGTTTCAGTTCGTCGTCGGGATGGAAACGTGTGTCGCCGAAGCGTGGTTCGTTGCCGTTACGCAGAGCTATGGCGTTGAAGTCCACGCTTTCGTTCGAGATGCGGCGGGCCGTCCCTTTGACCGTACATGTCACCACGAAGCATCCGTTGGAGTCATGCCCTATCTCGTACTCGGGCTCACCGGAGTCGGCTATCCATTCGCCGTTCACTTCCGTGTCGTTGAGCAGATTGAAATAGGTGGACTCTGTGCGCCCCGACACCACGTCGCGCTGATAGACGTCCTGAGTTACGGTGGTGCCGAATTCGGACGCGAGGGCGGCGATGCGGGCTTGTTCGAGAGCGAAGCGCTTGGCATCGACAAGCGAATGGGAGGGTTCGGCGTAAAAGGTCGAGGTACCTTTCACGGAGTGAACCTTGTTGTCTGCTGCCATCGCGTTTCCGATCGCGAGGATCACCGCGACGATCGCGGACAGGATTCTTGCGCTCATGTTCAACGGAGTTTAAGTGTGTTGAGACGGCTCGACATTGCTCCGCTCGATGTCATGGTCGGGGTCTGCGGCTTCTTATTCACGGTGTTGGACGTCTCGCGCACTTTTTTTGTGACATAGTCGCTGAGTTCGGCCAGAGTCACGTTGCCTTTTGATTCCTGGAGTTTTTTGAGCAGGAAGTATGTGAACAGTCCGTGGTTTTTCTCGCGGTAGGGCATGGCGGTTTCCTGGGGGCCTGTGGCTGTGAGGACGAACATGTTGCCTACAGGTGTTTCCGTCTTGGCCTTAAGTGCCACGCCGCGGGCTTTCACGAGAGCTTCGCCGTCGCGGCGCGTGCCGCTGAAGCAGGCGTCCATGAACACCATGACGTTACGTGCGTTGAGGTCATCGAGAGTCTTGTAGAACTCTTTGAGCGACAGGCAGGTCTCGGTGACGGTGGCGTCGCCGTCCACGGGGATGAGGAAAGCGTCCTTGGTGGCGTCGTCGGGCATGCCGTGTCCGGCATAGTAGACTATGACATTCACATCGCGCGATGAGTTGAGGCTGCCCACGAGGTTGCTCATATCCCGGATGGCGCGGCGAATGTCGCCCAGCGACGCGTCGTTGTAGCGGCGGATCTGGCCTTCGGGGATGCCGAGTGTCTTTTCGCAGTATTCGGCGAACACGTCGGCGTCGTGGTTGGCGGATTCGACATTGCCTACATATTTATAGTTCTCGTTGCCTATGATGAGTGCCACAGTGGCGTCGTTGGAGCCTTTCTTGACGATGGGTATGTTCTGGTCGACGTCGCTCTTGAACGTGATGGTGGTCGAGGCCTGGCTGCGGTCGGCTGCCTGTGGCTGCTGAGCCGCCGACGAAGAGCCTTGTCCGGCGGCTATGAGGGCGTTCCAGTCCACACCCACGAGGTCGGGGGCGGTGTAGCCGGCAGCGGCTTCGGAGTTATATGTATAGCTCTTGCCGTTAGGTGTCACGAAAGTGATTTCGGCCAGGGTGGGACGGTCGTTGCGCACGATGAACTTCGGCGCGCGTATGTTCACCTTGTTCCACGACGATGCGAACAGTTCGGCCTCACCGCCCTTGACAGGTACGGGAAGCACGATGTCGCCGTATTCGGTCGACACCAGATAGGTTTCGTTGTCGGGGTCGTAGCTGCCGAGTTTGAGATCGTTGATGCGAAGCTGGTGTCCGTAGCGTTTTATATACTCCGTTTCGGCCTCGCGTGTGAACTGTTTCACTTTTTCGGCAACTTCACCGGCCTGGATGCGCTTGGTGTATGCCTCCAGTTTCTCGAATTTGCCGCGCGCGCCCCAGTTTCCGAGTTGTTCGCTCACGTACGTTACACCGAAATCGTTGAACGAGGGAGCATCCTCGACAGCGGCCTTTTTCTGCGAACCGACGCCGAAGTTGGTCGTGTTGTCATCGTTGTAGGCAATCATCGACGGCATGGACATCTCGCGCACCGCGGCATGGCCACGTGCGCGCAGACGGGTGTTCGCATTCTGGAAATGCTCCTTGTCATCTGTGCAGCCGTAGCAGATTGCTGCGGCTTCGAGATATTTGATCGCCGAGGGATCGGAGTTGAAAATGGTTTCGCAACGCTGTGCGGCTTCCTGGAAATAGCTGTTGCTCTGGCGTTTGGCCCGTTTTGCAAGTTTCTCATCGGATTCCATTATGGCGTTGTTGTAGTAGAATACCCCGAGGTTGAAGTAGCAGAGTGCCAGATGTTTGTTGATTCCGAGGTTGTTGGGCTTCAGGGCATCGAGATGCTGGAACACCTCGAGAGCCTGTTTGTATTCCTGTTGGTCTTCGAGCAGCTGGCCCTGGATCATCAGAAGCTGTTCGTCGTCGGGTGTCTGCAGGAGGGCTTTCTCGAGGAAGACAGGCAGAACATCGCCGCGCCCGCCGTCAACGCAAGCCTTGACTCCGGCCATCAGCAGGTGACGGTTGGTCGGATAGAGGGTGATGGCGTCGGCGAGGGCTTCGACTGCGTGGTCATAGTTGCCTGTGGTCAGGCATGCCTGGCCGAGGAACATGTACACGTTCTCGCGTTGCTGGCTGTCGCCGGTGGCGAGGTATTCGTCGAAATATTTGATGGCTTCGGCCGGCTCATGGTTGTTATAGGCCGACGACGCCGCTATATAAGTCAGTGTGGGATATGAGCGCGGATCGCTCTGCAGGCCTGCGCCGGTCATCGCCGGCATCAGAGGGATGTCGACGTATGCACGTGCGAAACGTCCCAGATTGCCGCTGTCGCCGTTCTTCGAGTAGAAGAACGCGCCTTCGAGCAGTTCGGGGCGGATATCGGTCAGGACTGCTTTCGATGTTTCGGCTGCGTCGTGTCCGGGGAGCGAGTCCACCACTATTCGGTTGGCCTCGAAGGTGCGGAGCACCTGAGGATAGAAATCGGCCTCGTCGGCACCGTCGAAACGCATGCGTCTCAGTTTGGCGTACGATTCTGTGGCAGGATCAGTGAATCCTTTTATACGCTGAAGCTCGCGGACGGCTCTGATCGAGTCGGTCTCAGCCTCGTCAAGTGAATTTTCGGTAGGGATGGAAGTCAGGCTCATGGCGGCCGGATCGGGCAGCATCATGTCCTGGGCAAAAGCCTCCCGGCCGGCGGCCAGAAGAGCCACCGGCATCAGGAGACGGATGATTAGGGATGATTTTTCAGAGATCATTAAAGTGCGTCAACAAAGGTGAATGTAACGGTAATACGGCGGAATTCGCTGCCGCGGTCCTGGCTTACGTCGATGTTGTAGTTGAAGTCAGGATTCATCTGTTGGAGATTTGATACATTATTAACGAGATAGTTCTGCACGCCGATCGCGCGGAGGAAAGCCAGCTGGGGATTTTCCTTGATGCCGTCTTTGGCTGTCACGGTGATTGTGCTGAGCTGACCGTTCTGGCGCACGGGTTCTTCTTCGAAGTCGCCATAAGAACCGTCATACGCGATGGTGCGGATGATCGGGGTGGCGTCTGCTGTGCCGTAGATGTTGGCCTTGAGCTTTTTGCCGGGCTTCATGTATTTTGCGAAGTCGCCTTCGAAGGCTTCCTTGACGATCTTGAGCATGGACTGGGCGGCGCCGGATTCGTCGACATGATATTTGCCGGGACCGAAGTCTTCGACAGCCGAGAATTCGGGTGTCACTTCGTATGAGAACTTGACCTCATAGTTGAGGATACGGTCTCCGTTGGCATTATAGTCGGGGATGATGCGGGAGTCGACGGTGATGTTGGTGTTGTCGCTGATCACATTGTGGCTCTTGGCCTGCTCTACCACTTCGCGTCGCAGTTGCTCAAGTTTCATTTCCTGGAGCTGCTGTTCCTGAATCAGTTCGAGCGACACTACATTATCGTCATCGGACATGAACGAGAGCGGGCGGCGTTCGAGGTTGTCGAACAGATAAGTCTGGCCGTTGGACTTGTTGTAAACCTTCGCATATATAAGTTCGAAGTTGTCGTTTGGCAGGATGCCGTACTTGGCGTCGGTGAAAGAAAGGTCATCGCCCGATGTGAAGGCCTGCAGGTCGGTTTCGGGCACAGGCAGCAGAATCGAGGGCATGTTGCTGAAGTCCACTTCGAGCAGCTGGTTGGCGCGGTCGTACTTGCCGAGTGTTATTGACGACATCGAGAGCATGTTGTCGGCCAGTCGGGTCGAGATCTCATCCTCGAAGAGGCGCTGCTGGGCGGCTCGGGAGGCGTCGTTGACACGAGCGCGGTATTCTTCCATGGATTCGCCGGGCATCATCTTGAGCCATTCGTTCATTCGGTCGGCAACCTCATCTGCCATCAGTTTGCCGTAGTAGGGTTCCAGACCGTACATGCGTTTGGCTTTCACACCTTGATTCACAGTATAGGTGAGGATGGTGTTGCGCTGAGAGTCGGGTATGAAGATCACGTCGGTCAGCACCCCGTCGGGAGCCTCGATGGTCTCGCGTTCGCTGTCGCGGAGCATGTTGATCACCTCGACAGTGGTGGGAGATGTGGCCACGGCTACATACTTGCCGTCGAAGTTGAAGTCGGCGGAGAGGGCCTGTCCGAGTTCGTCGATGGTCTGTTTGAGCGAGAAAGCGCGTGTGTCATAGATTTCCAGGATGCCGTCGGCTGTCAGGATGCCGAGCATGGATGAGTCGTCGCTGAAGAAGATTTCGTTGACGGGTTCGTCATATTTGAACATTTTGCGCTGTGTGCCTTCCTCGAAGTTTATCACTTCCACGTTTTTGCCGTCGGTGAGGGTGAGGAAGTAGCTGTTCGGGCTCATGATCATCACTGCGGGAGTAATGGATGCCTTGAGTTCGCGTACAGGCTTGAAGGTACGCGGGTCTATGAGATAGATGCCGCGCTCGGTGGCGAGAATCAGATTGCGCGCGTCGGGGGTATAACCCACTTCGATGGGCATGCCCAGATGTTTGCGGTCAAGCGATTTTATCTCTTTGTCATTGGTGGATGTGGCCATAACCTTGGCCTCGGTACGTCCTTTTTTATCAATTTCGACAAGGGTGTAGGTATTACCGGCGGGACTGAACACCACGCGGGTCAGGGGATTTGACTGTTTTGTGAGGATTGTTCCTGTAAGTGTGCTTACCTCATTGCCGTAGTAGGGATAGACGGTGGTGTCATAGACACCCAGACCGATGGGAGTGCTCTTGTGTTTGAAGCTGTATTCGCTTTTTGGACCTGAAGATTTCACGGGTTCGGCTTTTTTCTTTGCATCTGCCGGTAGTGATACCGCCAATGCAGCAAGAGCGAGAAATGCGTAGACTTTGGTTTTCATCAGTATTATGAATTGTGTTTTGATATTCAGTTATCTGACCGGAGCGATGTACACTTCCAGCGAGTCGTCCTCGGGCACGCCGTGAATCGATTTGTCGCGCAGGCCTTCAAGAGCCGTGAGCACTTCATCCACATCGAACTGATAGTGGGTGATGACGAGGAAGTGAGCTTCCTCGGGATCGATACCTTCGGCCTGCGAGCGCGATATGGACTGTCCCGGGAGCAGTACGTAGCATCCTGTGGGTTGTCCGAGCTGCGAGAGTTCGACACCCCCGGCCTTCGAACGGCTCAGACGCAGGGCATTGATGTAGATGGGGTAGGGGAGCGGGTTCGACACTGTGAAACCGCGGCCTGTCGTGCCCGCTGAATCGGATTTCACTTCCACGGTAAGCTCGCGTGGAACGGCTGTGCCGTTCATCACACCCCATACCTGCATGGCTATCTGTGTGGGGTCGGCGTTTACGGACGCTCCTTCGGGGTCGTAGAGAGTCAGCGCGCGTTTCACGCTTCCCTGCGTGTATGCTCGGGTGTTCCCGCTGCTGCGCGGAGTCACTCGGGCTTTGCTGATGATGTTGCTCGACGATGCCTGTGAGCGGGCGTTGAACATCAGTGAGGTCACGTCAGTGCGCCCGGCTGTTGTTGATGTGTAAAGCTCCTTGGTGAGAGCGTTGTAGATGGTGATTTTCGCACCCGGGGCTATCGTGAGACGGTCGTTTACATTCAGCTTCATGCCGCGGGTGACCTCCGATTCGTTGCCTCCGCGGCTGACGGTAACCTTGCCCTCGACAGAGTCCACCGTATAGTTCGCGGCAGCCGCTAAAGGCATCATAGCCACTAACACGAGCATCAGCAGACGTATGTATTTCTTTATATCCATAGAATTTTGATTATATGTAATCGTTTAATTTGATGAATTCTGTTTCTTTGGTTTCGCCTTTGCACGGGCCTGCACGGCACGCTCTATCAGGCCTTCGACCCCCAGCCAGATGTCGGCGGCAAAAAGCCCGAACATCACCATCAGCAGGGCGTTGGAGGTGTCGAACACCACATTATGGCGCACGAAAAGCCAGTAGCCTGTCTGCACCAGAGCCAGCACGCATGCCACCTGAGTGATGCGTAGCATAAGACCTTTGGTCTTGGTGGTGTTTTTCAGCGCCATATATATAATAATGTAGCAAAGGGCGAAAGCCAGCAGGAGATGCACCCAGCGGGGTGGTGTGGAGAGATAGTCGCCGTCGAGCACTGTTGCCAGCGCGTGGGCGTGTATCATTACGCCCGGCATCGCCGAATTCACAGGAGTGGCGTGCAGGTCGCCCGGTTCGCTCATAGCTCCGATCAGCACTGTGCGTCCGTTGATTTCGGCCGCGTTATCCATGATTTCCTCCGGCTCGTACACCCTGAAACGCCGCGAATGGAAACTGATTGTCTCCAGTTTGCGTCCTCTGGATTCCAGAACTTCGGCAGCTTCAGGATCAGTGATTTTAGCCAGGGCGGCGGCGAAACCGTCCACCTTGCCATCTGTTCGGGTGATGAATCCCGGCCGGAACTCGCGTACCATCCCGTGGGCGAACTTGGCAGGGAGAGCCGAACTGGCATAAATGCCCGTACTGTCCGAAGTGTAGAAATACGATGCCTCTATGATCCGGAATGTGTCGATGCTCGCCGAATCGGGCACCATAGTCAACGGTTGCACGAGGTTGGGTGTGCGTGCCAGCGCGCTCAGCAGATCTTCGTCGCCCTCGCGTTCGTCGGCAAATACAACGTCGAGTCCTATGGCCGCGGGGCCGCAGAGTCCCAGCAGGTCGAGCGTGCGGGCAATGTCGTCACGGTCGCTCCGGTCGATATTCACGATCACGATATTGTCATCGAGATGCGCCACGGCGCGGCCGTCGGCGGTCATTGTGTAGAAGTCCGAAAGTGTGAAATCGTTTTTTTCAGGCGATGAGAACAGAGCGGTGGCCGACGCCGCAAAAGGCTGCATCAAGACCATCGACAATGCGAAAGCCAATGCCGATATTAATGCAGCTTTTATAGCGATTTTCTGTTGCATTTCCTGCTAAGTAGAAGCTTTTAAGTAGCCGCCAAAAGATTTCGTCGACAAAAGTACGACTATTACATTATTAAATAAAATAAAAATAGTTAAAATAGGTTAATTTGGAGTGGTGTGCGTTTTGTTTTTTTAACCAAAACATATCCGAACACAATCACCGTCGAAAGCGTTTCAAATTAAACAACTGACAAAAAATACATCTTCCCTCAATATTATGGAAAAGAAATCTATCAAAGGCACCAAGACCGAACATAACCTTCTTGCCTCTTTCGCCGGCGAAAGCCAGGCCCGCTCGCGTTATACACTTTTCGCACAGAAAGCCATCGAAGAAGGCTACGAACAGATCGCTGCCATCTTCCTTGCCACAGCTGACCAGGAACTCAGCCACGCAAAACAGTTCTTCTCGCTGCTCGAAGGCGGAATGGTCGAGATCACCGCAGCATATCCTGCAGGTGTGGTGGCCGATACAAAGACTAACCTTGCCGAAGCCGCCGCAGGCGAACGCGAAGAATGGGGCGATCTCTACTCCACATTCGCCGAGACCGCAGCTGCCGAAGGCTTCCCCCAGATCGCTGCCCTCTACCGCAACATCGCCAAGGTGGAACAGATGCACGAAGAACGCTATCTCAACCTGCTCGAACGCATGAACAAGGGCGAGGTTTTCGCATCCGAAGAACCTGTAAAATGGTACTGCCGCAAGTGCGGTTATACCGTAGAAAGCAAGACCGCTCCCAAACGCTGCCCCGTATGCGGCATGGATCAGGCTTGGTTCGAACGCTTCCCCGACAACTATTGATTCCCCTCCCCAGTACATAACGCAGCGATCCTCCGGCAATTGCCGGGGCATCGCTGCGTTATGTACTATTTTTCGGATCTGAAACTCATATTCTCGCATACATGAGGTAAAAATAATTTTAGTATTAAGGTTTATTGATTGAATAATAAGTATATACATTAATATTGGAGGAAGATTTTTCCATCCGGCAATCAATTATGAGCAGAGGTTTCAAATAAAACGACAGCAAACTAAAAAAAGTTGACGATTTGTTTTGATTTATAAAAAAACATGCATTATATTTGCAACCGTAAATCTAATTCCTCAACCTAATAAATATATGAAGTAAAACTCTTGCACTTTATACGGACAAGAAAAATCTGATCCCCTTATGAATCCCATTTCCGTATCGGTAAATCAAAGACCTTAATAAATTACGCCATGAAAAAAATTCTATTTCTTTTGACCGTTGTAATGAACGGCCTCATCGCCGAAGCATCAATAAGCTATACGGCAAAGATTGATCCAACTTTGTTGGAAATCATCACAGAGGGAACCGATTCATCAGGCCATGCAGCCTTATATTATCCAAATACGTACAATCGGTACGCAGATGGTGAGCCCGTTTTTCCCATAATTAACTATTCTTTTTCGGTTCCCTATAATGCTGTCGACTTCACTATTGAGTCAACTCTTGCCGGTGAACAGAATGTTGATTTACATATGCCTTTGGCAATATATTATAATGAGAATCCGCCCGAGCAGAGCAGTGAGACTGATGTGCTGAACACTGCAAATGTAGTAATAAGCCAGTTTGGATATCTTTGTGGTACTAATAAAGTAGTAACAGTCTCAATAAATCCGTTCGTGTATAATGACAGTGATTTAACAATGTACACCCAGGTCCAATTTACCATAAATTGGCGGATCGAGCCTGACGAGAATACCTTGCGCGTCGCTCCAGCATATAATTCTCAAGGATTTGTTAAGGGTCTTGAAACCACCAGGAAGGCTGTTGTAAACCCCGAAGCAGTTGAAACAAACGCGCCCTCAATAGCAATGCCACTTACAACAGATCAGGAAGAGTATGATTATATAATTATTGCGGTAGATAAATTATTTTTTGCAGCTCAACGTCTCGCAGCAATGCGTCGCGTAATGGGTTATGGCTCTAAGGTATTCAGTTTGTCGTATGCTTTGAGCCTTTATCCGAACGGTGATACCGAAGGTTTCACGGATGATGCGGGGAAACTGAAAGAGTTTATCAAATATTGCTACCGATCGTTCGGTACGCGCAATGTACTCTTGCTTGGAAAATATCCCGAGATGCCTATACGCAAATATGCATCAAGTGCTTCAAATTCTTGCAGATTTCAGTATCCCACTGATTTATATTTTGCCGATTTCAATTCTAAGTGGAATCCGTTAAGCGATGGGAATGCCAACTTTATAAAATATGATGCAGAAAATATCGACTTCTATGCAGAGGTGAATATTGGACGAATTCCGGCAGAAACAGAGGATGATGTAAATAACTATATAGATAAATTAAAAATCTATGAATGGAATCCCGGTAATGGTAATTACGGTTACCTTTCAAGAGGTTTTCTAGCTCGGCAGGTAGATGATGATATTGACCTGTTTGATAGTGCATCGATGTTACCATTCTATAAATTATTCGAGGAAGGCGGTCTTTGCCAATTGATAGCTCAACCCAAATTGAAAGGATCAGAAGTAGTTGAGACTCTCAATGGTTATTCTTCAGTCATACATAATTTTATGGGACATGGTAATCCCGGCGGAATAGGCACCGGTAAAAATTCAGAGGGAGTGTCTTACGGATTGTTGAGCTTAGAGAATACGACTGGTGTATCTAAATATGATTGGAATCATGCTCATGAAACAAAGAATGGTCTTGATAATCTGACAAACAAATATTATCCCGGTTGGACTCATAGCATGTCATGCTCATTAATGCCGTTTGACATTATGGAGGAATCTAAAACTATGAAATATGATGTCAAGAAAAATTTTGGTGAATCCTATATTTTAGGGGAGGGATATGGAGGTGTAGTAATGTTGGGTAATACACGTCCAGCCGGAATAGGCGAGCATAAAGTCTTTATTAGAAATTTCTATGAAAAAGTATGGAAATCATATAAGGATCCATCTGCAGATCCATATGAAAAACTTTTTGCATCAACGATGTGTAATCATGTTTGGCAAATTCCCTCATCTTCTTTCTACAAGTTTGATGGTGTATATGAAAAATTGATGTATAATGTATTAGGTGATCCCTTAACAGAACTTCGTTTTGGAGAGCCAGTTCAATTCACTATAAACAAACAATCTGGTAATTCTAACGAATACAACATAGGAATTTTCGGCTCAAATAGCACTGAGTATTATCAATTTGTAACTGTTCCGCTGATTGATGCAACATACGCAAGTTATGAAGAATGTGATGTTCGCGTTGACAAAAGCATAGAGCTATACCCAAATGAGATTCAGGTACTTACTGCAAAGAACGCAATCCCCCAAATTTTACCTCTCCATATTCAAAATTTTGTATTTGATGCCTCATCCGCGCCGTATATATTTGCTGATATGGTTTTTCTTGAGAAAGCAAATCCTAACGATAAAGAGGATTGTGTGCTTTTTAAAAATACAGCAGACATTACTATAGAATCGTTAAGGGATGTATATGTTGACTATGGAACAATATTTGAATCAGGCAGTAAACTTACCATAAATGCGGGTCGCGAGGCAAACCTTTGTAGAATTACCATACCTGCAGGAGCGACACTAATCGTTAATGCACCGAAAATTGTGTATGGAGAGGATATGGTCACATTCCATCCCAATTCTACAGTGATACTCAACGGCAAAAAAATAACTAATGGTTCCGCCAAGTCTGTGGCGCGTGGCTCTGAGTATGATCCTTTGGTAAAGGAAGGAAAGACTTTCTGGTACTGGCAGAGGAATCAATATAATCCGACTAATTTTCTGGAGTTCGGCATGCGAATAGGATCCAAGGTGAATGTGGATGGAGAGGACTGGAATGAAGTAGTGTTGATCCGTAAGGCGGAATTGGATAAGGCAGGTAATGTATTGTCTGTGTCGGATGAATCCCAGACCATCCAATATATCCGCGAAAAGGATATGAAAGTTCAAACAAGGGATTGTCCGGAACAATTTGAATATTATCACTGGAACACTACGCATACCAATGTGTCATTATGGCACTTTTTTAAACATTCTCCAAATATTGGTTGTATTTATAATCTGTATGATTTCGCTCCCGGAGCAGAGGAATATATCTTTGGTACGAATGAATCAAGATATACCATGACTCTGAAACGAGAGGAAGTGCGAGAGAATTCAGGAATAAACCGTCGGGTGAAAGTCTACACTAAGGCAGCTTTTGATTCAGAGGTATTGATCGAAGAACCCTTTTCTTACATTATGAAAGGTGAAGAATTTGAACTGATCGAAGGTGTCGGTATAAAATTGTTAGGTATGCCTTTGGATATTTCTAAGGAACACTTTATCAACGAACTATTGTTTGCACCGTTCTGTTGTGAGCAGGTTGTATCCACGCCGCAGCCCTTCGGCTATTTCCTTCGCTATGTTACGGATGAGGCCAACAATGTGGTGTATGAGGGTCACGGAGGCCTTAAACTCTGGACTCTTGATCCGAGTGGGGTAGAGGATGTGACATACGATGCAACCGAGGATGTGGAATGGTACACCCTTAGTGGTGTGCGCGTGCATAGTCCTTCACAGCACGGAGTCTATATTCGCAAAACCGGTTCAAAAGCAGAAACGGTAAGATTCTGACATTTTGGGGGGGGCAAAAGTGACGGGTTTGATCTTGATTGGTCAAACCCGTTTGCTAATTCATTCGAACTTGGTTATTCTGACTCGTTTGCCTTTGATTTTGGGCTGCTGCAGAGCGGCGACTGCGCCCAGAAATGAGCGCGGGATGGCAACGTAAGCCATATGGTCGCGCAGGTCGATCTTGCCAATCTGCGATGCTTCAAGGCCAAGATTATTGATGAGGAAGCCCACGATGTCGCCGCGTGAGATCTTCTCCTTGCGGCCCGCGTTGATGTGCAGCGTGGCGGTGGAGCGTCGGATGGGGTCGGGAGAGGCACCGGTGGGATTGTAGTCGCGGTCCCACACCACATATTCGGGAATATTGTCGGCTTCTGACGTAATCACATACACCGCGCCCGATGCGTCGACTCGTGCCGTGCGGCCGTTGCGGTGAGTCCATGCTTCCTGATTCACAGGCAGATGGTAGTGGATCACCGTTCCCACCGAGTCAATGTCCAGACCGCGGGCCGCAAGGTCGGTGGCTATCATGATAGGAGTGGTGCCGTTGTCAAGCTGTATGACGGCGCGTTCGCGGTCCAGCTGGTCAAGTCCGCCATGATAGAGGCCTACCGGCAGTCCGGCCTCGCGCAGGCTCTTGTAGAGTCGTTCGGCGCTCTCGCGGTGGTTGACGAACACCATCACCTTTCCGCCGTGGAGCGAGCGCAGCAGGTCGTCGAGAGTCTGAAGCTTGTCCTTGGCGGCCGATTCCACCCGTGCGATGCTTATGCGCTGCTGCGGGTTCTCGGAAGCCGGGGTGAAGTCGACGGTTTCTGCCGCGTCGAGATCGATGAAGTCGGGGCGTTCCTTGAGAGGTGTGGCTGAGGTGAGTATCACGGCCTGCACGCGGTGGAGCCGGGCCGTGATGCGTTTCATTTCTTCGTGGAAGCCCATTTCGAGGCATTTGTCATATTCGTCGATCACGAGCACACGGAGGTCGGCGATGTCGGCCGTGCGTCGCTGGATGTGGTCGAGCATACGTCCCGGCGTTGCCACGATAATGTCGGGAACCACCGCCATCGTGGCCACTTCGTCAGCCATCGAATGTTGACCGTAGAAAGCCGCGACTTTGTAGCCGCGGGCCATCTTTCGCGCCACTTCATAGATCTGGATTACCAGCTCGCGCGAGGGCGCCAGCACCAGAGCCTGCACTGAGCCGTCGGGTTCGCCGATTCGCCGGAGCATGGCTCCGATGAAGGCCACGGTTTTGCCCGAGCCGGTGGGCGATATCACGATCATGCGCCGGGCTTCCGAGGCCCAGACGGCATCCTGCATTGGATTTGGACGCGCGATGCCGAGTTGGTCGGCGACAGTGGCGCGGAGTTGGTCTATAGTGTACATAACGGTTAACGGTTAAAAATCAGCGGGCACCTCACCGTCTCCGGTGCCGTGCCCGCGGCTTATGAGGTCAGTTATATAACGTCGGCTCAGAGGCTTTTGTTGATGATTTCAAAGAACTTCTCGGCGGGGAGCAGGTCTTCAGTGCCGGTGAACGACTTGGTGGCGCCGGCCGGATTGAGAATCACAACGTGGGGGATGCTTTGAGCGCCGAAAGCCTTGGCGGTCTCGGGATTTGCGTCGACGTCAACCGATACGAATTTCACGTTCTGATATTTCTCGGCGGCTGCGTGGAACACAGGATCGAGACGTTTGCACGGTCCACACCACACGGCGTTGAAGTCGAGCACCGTGAGCACGTCCACTTTTGTGTCGGGGCGGTAGAGGTTATCGTTGTCAAGTTTGATCACATCGCCGAATTTTTGCAGGGTCACCACGTCAACCTCGGTTGAGGAGTCGGTCTGGGCGTAGAGAGCGTCGACAGTCTCGGTGCTGTCTGTTTCCTCGGCCACGATGAGTGCTTCGGGTGTCTGGGTCTCGGTGTCGGCGGCTTTTTCGGCTTTAGAGCATGCGCCGAGGGCCATAGCGGCGGCCGCGAAGGCCAGAATTGCTATTTTTTTCATGAGTTTATGGGGTTAAAATTGTGTTCTCGTTGAGAATAACGCTTTCCGAAGGATTACGACGGCAAAATTAGTAAAAATTTACATAATCGCAAACAATCCGGAAAACTCGCCGAACAATTTTTCGCACAATCGGAACACAATCCGTCCGAATGTAGTGCATCAGTCTTGCAATCAGCTATCACGTGTCGTAACTTTGCAGTGTCAAATCCTGCTAAAACATCCGTTATGAAAAACTACACACTCACTCTCCGTCCTCTCTGGATCAATCACATCGAACGCTTCTCCGAACGCATGCGTCCGCGGCTCTACGGCGCTCTCATCTCCTATCTGCTCCACGGCACACCTATTCCCGAACGTCTCATGCCCTATCTCGGCATAATCATCGACCTCATCGAAGCCGAAAAAGGCGAAACTTCCGATCGCTCTGACGCACCCGATTGCTCCGAACCATCCGATGTGTCAATTCTCCGTAACAGCCCGCAAACTCCGGACCACGACGGTCTCCGGCGTGGCTGCCAACCCAACCCGCCCAAACAGGGACGCGCAGACGTCCCGGCTGCGCCTGCCAACCCGACAGAACAGGGACGCTCGAACGTCCCGGCTGCGCCTTTCAACCCGACAGAACAGGGACGCTCGAACGTCCGGGCTGCGCTAGCCAACCCGATAGAATAGGGACGCACAGACGTCCCGACCGCGCCTTTCAACCCGACAGAACAGGGATGCGCAGACGTCCCGGCTGCGCCTGCCAACCCGACAAAAACGGCTGCTCTAACGTCCAGACCACACTTATCGCCCCGATCGCCAAAAAAATAATTTAACAAAAAAAGCAACCTTCAATAATTTTTTTGAGAATAATTTGGAAGATGTTGAAAAAGTAATTATCTTTGCTGGCGTTACCCAATTCAGATCTATACTATGAAACATCTGTTCCTTCTTTTTCTCGTTATTCTCTCTGCAATCCCCTCCCTCCGGGCTGACGCTAACTCTTACGATCCCATCGTGACACCCGGTCGCACGTGGTGGTATCATTACAACGGAATGTACAGGGATACGGATTATGAATTCGGTTATACGATTGGCGAACACGAAGAAATCGAGGGCGAGACATGGTATCATATAGAACGCTCATATGTTGGCGCTTACCACAATAAAAACGAATATATCGAGCGTAAATATAAAAATGAAGGACGCACGGATTTCCCATTCTGGATCAGGGAAAAAGATGGCATCGTTGAAGTGCGGAATGTGGTTGAGGGTTCGCATTTTGAGTATATCGCTCTAAGTTGGACTATGTTTGCGGACAATCAGCTTGAGAATGGTGACGCATATACCTATACCGTGTATAAATTCGGTCAGCCCGGCGACCACTATTTCTACGGAGATGGGAAGTCTCATTATGAATTCGAGATTTCGGAAGTGAACGAAGTGGAAACTCCGGCCGGACCGCGAAAGGAATACGGAAACAAACGAGTCGATTTCGTAGCTTCACAAGTAGATTTCCCCGTCGATGACTGGTATGAGAAAGGTTTCCGATATATTGAAGGCATCGGACAGGTAATCACGGAATCAGATTACAATTATTTCCTTTCAAATCTCTTCTTCATGCCGATGTCCCATAAAATTTCGGCCAGCGGCACTATCAACTACATGCTGCGCTATGTAACGGATGAAGACTATAACATCCTTTACGAAGGCAAAGGCGGCATTAAATTATGGGAGACTGACCCCTCCGGAGTAGAAAGCGTGACCGCTGATCAGACCACTTCCGAAGCGGAATATTATACTCTGCAAGGCGATCGCGTGAATAAAACTGATCTTAACCCCGGAATATACATCAGCCGTCAAGGCGCGAAAACTTCTAAAATAATCATCCGCTGACAGCTGATATAGACAGAATCAGGCCCCGGACCACTCAAGTCCGGGGCTTGCTGTAAATGTATGACCTTGATTCACCCTTTCAGGGTAACTACTCAGGTATCAAGATCAGTAGATTAGTGTGCCATCCGTTATAAAAAA
>CAMWNG010000043.1 GCA_947175575.1 uncultured Bacteroidales bacterium
ACCTGTAACCTTCTGATCCGTAGTCAGATGCTCTATTCAGTTGAGCTAGCGAACCGATATTTTGCGATTGCGGTGCAAAGTTACGGTTATTTTTTCAACCCACCAAATTTTTGGCTTATTTTTTGACAATTTTTTTCATGACTCTTTTTTTACACATTATTAATATATAAGAGCATATTAGGGTTGTGTAATTGTGGAAAAATGACTATCTTTGCAAGTGATTTCGCCTCGGAGAACGGGGCGTCCTCTCACTCAGAAACACAACCAGAACAATCACATTACCATCTCCTATATGGAAGAAGCAGAACAGAATTATGGCGCCAGTCAGATCCAGGTGCTTGAAGGCCTCGAGGCCGTCCGCAAGCGTCCGGCGATGTACATCGGCGACATTTCGGCAAAGGGTCTCCATCATCTCGTTTATGAAGTAGTTGACAACTCGATCGACGAAGCTCTTGCCGGATATGCGAAGAATATCAGTGTAACGATAAATCCCGACAATTCCATAACAGTGATAGACGACGGTCGCGGTATTCCTGTCGATTTTCATGAAAAGGAACAGAAATCCGCCCTTGAAGTCGTGCTCACAGTGCTCCATGCCGGCGGTAAGTTCGATAAGGGTTCCTACAAGGTGTCCGGCGGTCTGCACGGTGTGGGTGTATCCTGCGTGAACGCTCTTTCGACATATCTCCGTGCCGAGGTTCACCGCAACGGCAAGATCTACATTCAGGAATTCTCGTGCGGCGTACCCCTGGGTCCGATGACCGAGGGCGGCGAAAGCCATCATACCGGCACCTCCATCACTTTCAAGCCCGACGGCTCCATCTTCACCGTCACCGAATATGACTACGGTACCCTGGCTCACCGCCTGCGCGACCTCGCGTTCCTTAACGCTGGTATAAGCCTCACGCTTACAGACCTGCGCGACGTGGATTCCGAGGGCAAACCCAAAACCGAGACCTTCTTCAGCACCGACGGTCTGCGCGAATTTGTGGAATATATCGACGCGAGCAAAGAGCCGCTCATCGGCGATGTGGTGCATCTCAACACGGAGCGCGGAGGAATTCCTGTCGAAGTAGCTTTCACATACAATAAAGGTTACACGGAAAATATATATTCTTTCGTAAACAACATCAATACCATCGAGGGTGGCACACACCTCACCGGTTTCCGCGTGGGGCTTACCCGTACCCTCAAGAAATATGCCGAGGACAACAACCTGCTCAAGAACGCCAAGGTGGAAATCTCGAGCGAAGACTTCCGCGAAGGTCTCACGGCTGTTATCTCCGTTAAGGTGATGGAGCCCCAGTTCGAAGGCCAGACAAAGACCAAACTCGGTAACAACGAAGTGAACGGAGCTGTCCAGACAGCCGTCGGCGACACACTCAAGACCTATCTCGAAGAGCATCCCAAGCAGGCCAAGGCAATAGTGGACAAGGTGGTACTTGCCGCACAGGCTCGCCATGCCGCACGCAACGCCCGCGAGAAAGTGCTTCGCAAGTCGCCCCTGTGGAGCGGCGGTCTGCCCGGCAAATTGGCCGACTGCTCGAGCCGTCATCCGGACGAATGTGAACTCTTCCTGGTCGAAGGTGATTCGGCAGGCGGTACAGCGAAGAAAGGCCGCGACCGCCGTTTTCAGGCCATTCTGCCCCTTCGAGGCAAGATCCTCAATGTGGAGAAGGCGCTGAAACACCGTGTGCTCGAGAACGAGGAGATCACAAACCTCTTCCGCGCGCTTCGCGTCAGTGTCGGCACCCCCGAAGACGAATCGGCACTCAACATGTCCAAACTGGCCTATCACAAGATCATAATCATGACTGATGCCGATGTCGACGGCGCTCACATCGCCACACTGCTTATGACATTCTTCTTCCGCCAGATGCGGCCCATCATTGAGCAAGGCTATCTCTACCTTGCCACTCCGCCGCTCTACAAGTGCAAGTGCGGCAAGGCCGAGGAATACTGCTGGACTGACGCTCAGGTCGAAGCTTTCATAGCCTCCCATGCGGGCAAGACAACGGTGAGCCGTTACAAAGGTCTGGGTGAAATGAGTGATGTGGAATTGCGCGACACCACAATGAGTCCCGCCCACCGCATTCTCAAACAGGTGCAGATCAATGACGCCGCCGAGGCCGACCGCGTTTTCTCGATGCTTATGGGCGAGGATGTGGAGCCGCGCCGCGATTTCATCGAGGCCAACGCCACCTACGCCACAATCGACGCGTGACGCCGCTTAGCCGCGTGTCCGTCAGATAATGTTTATTTCCCACCCTCAGCTTATGCCGACGGTGGGAAATAAGACCCCGTTCCCCAATATTTGTTAATGCTGAGGACGCATATCGCCGAAAGATTTTTGCCTTGTGATGAAGGAGCGTAGCTGTTGCTACGTGACTGAAGAACAAGACAAAAAGCGCCGGTGAGATGCGGTGGTAAGGTGACTTTTTTCCACACTACACAATTATAAGCGCCCAAAATCGGTTATCTTTCAGGTGATTAAACAGAAACTACGAACAATTTCTTCACACTTCAAAAGGGATAGCAATGGTAGCATGCGCAATGTTTATGTTGCGGTTTGTATAATCCAACTACACCCCGAAATCCTTACATATCATTATTCTTACTTGTCCGAGGCATAAGTTACCTTTGCCACGGCCAATCGTCATGCATCTGCGTCCGCTTGTTTCGGTCACAATGCAACCGCATTGCTCCCTCACTGCGCGAACACATCTGCATAACGCTTGACCGCCTCAGCGTTAAAAATATTGGGGAACGGGGTCTAAACGATTTGGACCTTACGTTTGTTATAACAGAAAGTAGCCGGAAAAAGCTACACAACATCGTTTCAACACACTAACATCACAACACATGGCATCCAATAAACCCGCAAAGCCTGACGTAAAGGCAATCCATCAGGCCGTAGACCGATATATAGCTAATCCCCCCTATAAGACATTCAACTACAAACAGGTGTCTCAGGCCATCGGAGTGGCGAACCCCACACATCATCGGTCGGTGGCATTGTATCTGGCAGAGAAGGCTTTTGACGGCGATTTGCTTGAGATCGCACCCGGAAAATATCGAGTGCCCGAGCATAATGTAATAGCTACCGGTACATTCGTAAGGATGCGTAACGGCAAAAATTCCGTTGTCACCGATGGCGACGAGCAGTCCATATTCGTAGCCGAACGCAACTCCATGCATGCCCTCAACGGCGACCGCGTGCAAGTCTCCATTGCCGCGCGCGTGCGCGGGCGTGAACCGGAGGCTATCGTTACAGATATTATCGAAAAGAAAGATCAGACCTTTATCGGTACGCTTCAGGTCGAGAAGAATTTCGCGACACTGACTCCGGATTCCAAACACCTGGCTACTGATATAATAATCCCCCGCGGAAAGCTCCACGGCGGCACATCGGGCGATAAAGCCATCGTACGCATAACTAACTGGCCCGAACACCGTACCAGTCCTACCGGTGAAGTTGTCGATATTCTTGGCAAGAGCGGGGAAAATAATGCTGAGATTCATGCCATTCTGGCTGAATTCGGACTCCCTTACCGATATCCTAAGGCAGTGGAAGAGGCTGCCAACAAAATCCAGGCAGGCATAACCCCGGAGGAGATTGCTAAGCGCGAGGATATGCGAGGGGTAACTACATTCACCATCGACCCGAAGGATGCCAAGGACTTCGATGACGCCCTGAGCATACGCAGGCTGTCGAACGGGCATTGGGAAATCGGCGTCCATATCGCTGATGTCACCCATTATGTGCGTCCCGAAAGCATAATCGACCGCGAGGCCGAGGACCGCGCCACCAGCGTCTACCTCGTTGACCGTGTGGTGCCGATGCTCCCCGAACATCTGTCAAACGGAATCTGCTCCCTGCGTCCCGATGAGGAAAAACTGACCTTCTCCGTAATATTCGAAATGGATAACAAGGGTAAGGTGATAAATTCGCGTATAGGTCGTACAGTTATAAAAAGCGACCGCCGCTTCACATACGAAGAGGCGCAGGATGTAATCGAAACCGGCAAAGGCGATTTTGCCACGGAGATAAAGACCCTCGACCGACTTGCCAAGATTCTGCGCAAGGAACGCTACGAGAACGGCTCGGTGGATTTCGACCGCGAAGAAGTGCGTTTCGATATAGATGAAAAAGGACATCCGACAGGTGTCTATTTCAAAGTATCGAAGGACGCCAACAAACTCATCGAGGAATTCATGCTGCTTGCCAACAAGACCGTGGCGTCGTTCATCGCCGATATGAAAAAGAAAGGCAAGGACAAGGCCTTTGTCTATCGTGTGCATGACGTACCCGAACCGGGCAAACTCGCCGACCTTGCCAGTCTGTCGAAAGTTTTCGGCTATAAGGTGCGCACCACAGGCGAACCGCGCGACATCAACCGCTCTATCAACCGTCTGCTTCAGGATGTGAAAGGCAAAGGCGAGGAAAATTTGCTCAGCACCTTGGCCGTAAGATCGATGGCCAAAGCCATATATACTACTGAAAATATAGGCCATTACGGTCTCGGTTTCGATAACTACACCCACTTCACGTCTCCCATCCGTCGGTATCCTGACATGATGGTTCACCGTCTGCTTGAACGCTACCTTCGCGGCGGACGTTCCGTAAATATAGAAAGGCTTGAGGAGCAATGCAAACACTCGTCGGATCAGGAGCAGCGCGCCGCAAATGCCGAACGGGCTTCCATAAAGTACAAGCAGGTCGAATTCATGAACGACCATCTGGGCGAGGTGTTTGACGGTGTGATTTCCGGTGTGACCGAATGGGGTCTTTATGTCGAACTTGACGAGAATAAATGCGAAGGACTCGTGCCCGTACGCGACCTCGCCGACGACTATTACGATTTCGATGAGAAAAATTATTGCCTTATCGGCCGTAAGTACAACAACCGCTACCGCCTGGGCGATAAAGTGAGGGTACAGGTGGCACGTTGTGATGTTGACCGCAAGCAGCTCGACTTCGTTGTGGTCGACGAAAACAACAAGCCGCTCAGCGCCGAGAGCAAGGACATGTATGCAAAGCCGAAAAGTCAGACCGTCATGAAAAGCTCTAAAGGCGAAAAGGGCGACCGGCGTAGCTCCTATCGGTCAAAATCGTACCGCAAGTGAGAACTTACATCGAGATAGACCGCATGCAGCTTCACGCCCGACATGGCGTGTTGCCGCAGGAAACACGCGTAGGCAACCTTTTCGAGGTCACACTGCGCGTGTGTTTCGACTTCACTGAGGCCGGAAGTACAGACTGCATCGATTCCGCTCTCAACTATGCCGAGGCGATGGAAATAATAACCGACGCCATGCGGACACCGCGGCAGCTTCTCGAAGCAGTGGTGGTGGATATACGCGACAGGATTACGGCACGTTGGCCCGAAATCAGCGGTGGATACATCAAGGTGACCAAGCTCCGTCCGCCCGTCCCGGCCAAAGTAGCCGGTTGCTCCGCCATTATGGAATGGTAGGGGATGACTACCCGATGTTCGGTCACGATTTTCTTTTGACGCGTTAGCGGCTCTCATCTAATGGTGAGAGCCGCTAACGTATGCAATGCCTCCGACCTAACAATGGAGCCTAACAATGGAGTTTATTAAAAAAAGTTAATCGTGCTTGTTTGGCTTGTTTCGACAATATTTAATACGTATATTTGCAAACCACTAATAAATAGTATCGCTATGAAAAAGAATTCTGTTAAAAGTATGATTATATGCCTTCTGGCGATGGTATCGTTGGGGGCTTGCGATAATCATAACATGCTGGTGGGTGAACCATACCTAAGCAATTCTATTGAGCTGCAGTTTGTGGACAGTGAGGGTAATAATCTGCTGACCACAAAGGATGGCTGCCGCACCGTGATCTTTGATGATTTTGAGGTGTACAGAAGTTGTTCTCCTGATTTCAAGGAGGAACGAATGGATATACGTATCATTGCAGTTCGCTCCGAGGACGGCGAGATGCTGCTCCTTGGGAAACCGCATACGTGTGAGATCGGAAATGTTTTCGATAGTTACCCCATTTATGCTCCAACTGCGGATTTTGTTCCGATCTACCCTGGTATCAAGTATGGGATATCCGACACTTTCAATTTAGGGTTGACGTTCGGCTTTGCTAAAGATGATGCTACAGTAAAGAGCCAAAGGGTTGTAAGGATGCGTCTGGTGTGGCCCGAGGGCAACCGCCAATGGAATTTCGAACTCACTTATGAAAAAGGTTATAAGAATCCTAAATTCTTTATGGACGGTGACCGGTTGGATGTAAAATATGATTCCGGAAACAAGCATGAAAGACTCTTCAAGATAAATCTTGACTGAAAAGCGAAACCGTCAGACCCCGGAGGATCTGACGGTTTCGTTTTTGTATGGCGTGGTCAGAAGGAGAGCTGTGCCATGAGGCCGAAGCGGCGGGCGTAGCGGTGTTCGCCGGAGAAGTTTTGGCGTTTGCCGAGGTCGAGTTCGGCACCGATCTGCACACGTTCGGTCGGATTCCAGAACACGTTCAGCGCACCCATAAGGCCGTATTTGTATTCCGACGGGGCAATGGGCTTTGAAGGAAGGAATCGGGTCTGCGAGCCTGTGATGCTCACGAAGAGGTTCCGGCGGATGTTATATTGAAGTCCCGCACTCCATCCGAATGCCTTCGGTGCATAGAGTCTGCCGTTCTGGTCAGGATCGCTGATGAGGTCGTAAGCCCCGGCAAGAAGGTCGCCGCCCATGCCGGCATAGCCTGCGCCATAGTTGGCCGTGAGATAGAGGGTGAGGGGAGCGACCGGATGCGACACGCTCGAAAGCTGCACACCCCAGCCTGCGGGATTATAATTTCGGGCTGTGGTGAGGTCGCGGTAAGGCAGCGAGCGGTAGATGGCAGCAAGGCGGACGTGCTCGGAAGACATGTGCCCCCAATCATATTGCATGAATGCGGCGAAGTCCGGGATATAAGCGCTGCGGCTCTGTGTGTGTACGCCGTCGGCCGCGATATAGTTCTGCGGACTTTCTACGGATACGGCAGCGAGCCAGTGAGCGGAGATGCGCGGCATGTAGCGCACCAGGACCGTGGTGTGATCCATCTTGTTGGAGGGGCCGGCTGAATCCACCGTAGGGGATACGGCCGCAGGATCGGAGAATGTGCTCGATGCGTAGCCTACTGTGAATGCGCGCACGGTGGCGTAGGCTTTCTTCAGGTGGAAATCACGGCTACCGTAGCCGTTGAAGTTGGCTTCGATGTATGCCTCGAATTTGCCAAGAACGGAGTTGGTGCCGAATATGCGGAAATAGAGACATGTGCCGGCCGGAGTGGTTCCGAGGCTGTTGCGGTCAGCCGGGTCCGGGGTCATGGGAATGTTGATGGGCATGAAAGCATTGCCAGCCACAGGACCGGCCCAGTCATACCATCCGCGCATGCGCACTGTGCCGCCGATACCCATTCCGAGTTCCTGATTCTTACTCATGAACATGAAGTAGGGCGCACCGGGATCCTGTGAGTTGCGGAACTGATCGTAGTAGAATTCCATGAAGCGGCGTTGAATCGACTGGCTTATGGGAAATTGATCCTGGGAGCGAATACCGTTGTCGAAATACAGTACGCGTGTTTTGGCGACGGTAGAATCGATCTGTTCGTCGGTGAGTCCGCGTGCGTTGACGCTGAGACATGATGCGGCAATCATTGTGCCGATAGCAATTTTTTTAAGCATATATCAAGTTCGGTTAGTTTACACATTAATGGGTATGCGTCTTTAGCCTCGATGCGTCCGCCTACGACAAGTGTAGGAATTTCTCGCGCCGAGGCTGCGCGATATACAGCATCGGGCAGTTTCCCTCCTTCGACAGTCTGACGGTCGACGCATCCCTCGCCGGTGATAACCAGCGAGACGCATCCGCTGTCAAGCAACGGCTCAATCAATTCCACCGCTAACCCGGCACCGTTCACGCATCGCGCACCTATGACTGAGGCCAGAGCGTAGCCGATACCGCCGCCTGCACCGTCGAAATCCGACCGGCCTCCGAGAATTTTCTGCAGATGGATCAGGGCTGCCGGAAGTCGCGAAAGATCCTCTCCGGGCAAAGCTTTCTGACGTGCAAAATCAAGTGCTGACAGCCCGGGCCCGACAAGCGATGCCTTGACGTCAACAATTCCGGTCAGCCGGTATGCGGCAAGGGCGGATGTGTCGGCTGATGCTATGAGGGGAAGTGAGTCAGGTGTAAGAGGTTCGTCGATAAGGCGCCCGGAATCATCGAAAAACCGCACACCCAAACCCTGAAGGAATCCCGCGCCACCGTCGCTCACAGCGGTACCGCCTATGGTTAGTAGTGTCGGGGTGTCGGGACGTATGGCTGCTCCGAGAGCGTAGGACGACCGACGCATTAGCGGAAGCTCCTTGTCGAAAGAGGCGAATCCTACCAAGGAGGAAGATTCGACAATGGTTCCGGAGCGTCCGGCCGCATGCCACATTTCGGCGAACCCCTCTCCCCCGTCGCTCATCGGGCGAAGGATCGATCGTGCCGCGGGATTAGCGCGGTTGACGGCGGCGGCCATCAGTTCGCACATCGCGGCTGAAGTGTATGTACCCTTGAATTTGTCGGGGGCAATGAGTATCATAGTGCAAAATTACAAAAATTTATCGTTTTTAACATCCGTTCAGGCCTCCGAAGCCAAAAAATTTAGTTAACTTCGCGGAAAAGTCCCTTAAACTGACCGAGACCATGAATTTCAGACCATTACTGACAGCCATATTATTGTTCGGAGCAGCTGCCTGGGCCACCGCGGCTCCGGAACGTCTGGTGATACTCCACACCAACGACACCCATTCGATTATCGATCCGACCGATAACGACAATCGCGGAGGCATAGCGCGCCGCAAAGCCCTTATTGACAGCGTACGCGCAGCCGAGCCTAATGTGTTGCTTATCGATGCCGGAGATGTGGTGCAGGGTTCGTTGTATTTCAACATATACGGAGGGGAAGTAGAACAGAAACTTATGAACGCGCTGGGTTACGATATACGTATACTCGGCAATCACGAGTTCGACAACGGAGTGGATTCGCTGGCCGCCGTGCTGTCCAAGGCAGACGCGCAATTCCTCGCCACCAACTATGATCTGAGCGGTTCGCCTCTCGCTACGATGTTCGAAAAATACGCCGTACGCGAAATCGGCGGCCGTAAGATTGGATTTATTGCCCTGAATCTTAATCCTACCGGCATGATAAGCGAGGGGAACTATGACGGCGTGGTGTATAACGATGTGATTGAAGTGGCCGAACACACAGCCTGGTGGCTGAAGCACATCGAAGGATGCGACATGGTTATAGCGCTGACCCATCTGGGCTATGACCCCGAGGTGCCACCGGGTGATGTGACCCTGGCCCGGTCGTCGCGCGACATAGACATAATAATCGGCGGTCATTCCCATGACACCATAGACCCGTCCCTGCCTAACACTCTCGACTGGCGTATTCCCAACGCTGACGGTCGCGGAGTGCTGGTCACGCAAGTGGGTAAGCAAGGCAAGTCAATAGGCGAGATTACCGTCAATCTTGACGACCTTTCGTCATCATACCGACTCATTCCCGTGAATTCCCGCCTCGACAAATTGTCAGACCCGGCCATTGAGGCTATTATCGAACCATATCGTGCCGGAGTTGATTTCCTGATGCGCGTACCGGTCGGAACGACGATGGTCGAACTTCCCCAGACATCGGCCGAACTGCTCAACTGGGCATCCGATGTGGTGTACGACCGCGGTTCTCTCCTTTCGCCCGATGTGGATTTCGCAATTCTGAACAAGGGCGGCCTGCGTCGAGGGCTTCCCAAGGGCACGATTACCGAAGGACAGATAAAGACCATGCTTCCTTTTGCCAACCGCATTGTGGTGATGGATATTACGGGTGCAGATCTTCTGCCTGCATTCAAGCAGATGGCCGAGATCGGTGGCAACGGTCTGAGCAGTCAGGTTCACATAACATACCGCCCCGATTCAACCGATATGCGCAATTCGACAGTAGAGAGCGTGACAGTGAATGGCCGGCCCCTTGATCCTTCACGTACCTATCGTGTGGCTACCATTGACTATCTGGCCAACGGCGGCGACTATATGCCATCGCTTAAGAATCATGTCACCATATCCCGTAGCACCAATGTGGTTTATGATGATGTTCTGGCCTATCTCCGTGGGCTCAAAGGCAAGGCCCGTCGCATAAAACCTTCATCTACACCACGTTTTGTTCCTGTGAAATAACAGCGTCTCGCTATGAAACAACTATTATCTCTCATGATCGGCGCGCTTTGCGCCTTTACAGTACAGGCATCCATAATCGACCGTGTCGAAAGCGCCGCATGTCAGCGATGGGTCGATTCTGTATATAATTCACTCACTCCGCGAGAGCGGGTGGCGCAACTCGTTTTCCCGAAAGCTGTGCCTACTCAGGGCGAGGTGTCCAAGGCCACACTGCGCCGCCTCGTCGAGAAAAATCAAGTGGGCGGATTGCTTTTCACGGCCGGTTCGCTTGAGCAATACATCGAGATGACAAATTATGCGCAGTCGCTGGCCAAAGTGCCGTTGCTGATGACTTTCGACGGCGAATGGGGCCTCTCGATGCGTATAGCGCACACACCCAAGTTCCCTTGCAACATGGCGTTGGGGGCTATAGCCGACACCTCTTTGCTCGGAGATTATGGCCGCGAGATGGCCCGCGAATGTCAGCTCACTGGCATACAGGTTAACTTCGCACCCGTGGTAGATGTCAATTCCAATCCGCGCAATCCCGTTATCGGTTACCGCTCCTTCGGCGAGGATCCCCGGCGGGTGGCCGCCCTTGGCACGGCCTACAGCCGTGGTCTTGAACAGGGCGGCGTACAGGCTGTTGCGAAGCATTTTCCCGGACATGGCGACACCTCGACCGACTCGCACAAGGAACAGACCGTGGTGAACCATTCGGCTCAGACCCTGCGGGATGTCGATCTCGTTCCGTTCAAAGATTTCATCGACAACGGATGCTCCGGCATAATGGTCGGTCATATAGCTGTTCCGGCTGTCGACCCGTCGGGGCTTCCGGCCACGCTTTCTCCGCGGTTGAATCAGAAACTCCTGCGGGACGAACTCGGTTTCAGGGGATTGGTTTACACCGACGCTCTCGGCATGCAGGGCGCGCAGATCGACGGGCATAATCCCGCTTTAAGCGCACTCAAGGCCGGAAGCGACGTGCTGTTGTCCTCGCTCACGCCGATTGATGATATAGACGTGATTCTCCGGGCCATGAACTCCGGCAAACTCTCGCCGGCGATCGTGGAAGAACATTGTCGTCGCATCCTTGCATACAAGTATGCTCTCGGACTTGACAAACGTCCGGCTCCGCTCACCATGGAGGGCCTGTCCGAGTTGATTAACTCCCCGGAGGCACGGGCCGTAAACGATGCTCTGGCAAACGCATGCATCACCGTGCTGCGCAATGATGGCGATCTTCTCCCGGTCGGTGACCTGGCGAAATCACGCGTGGCGGTAGTGAACATCGGTGACGCTGCCGATAATGATTTTGCGGAAGTGTGCTCGCGTTACACTCATATTGACACGTACGGAACCAACGGAGAGGGATTTTCAGCGTCGACACTTGCCAAAATCAAGGATCATGACGTGGTGATCGCTGTGATGTACACCGATACTCCCGGCGCCCGGCATGCTTTCGCCCAGCTCGGCGACGCTCCCGGCCTGGTGGCTGTATTCATGGTGAATCCCTATAAGATGAATAAATTCCGTACGGCACTCCCTTCGGCCAAAGCGCTCGTGATAGCCTACGATAATCTGCCCGAAACGCGCCGGGCGGCCGCACAGGCTCTGTTCGGCGGAATCGAGGTGACGGGGACACTACCGGTGAATCTGCCGGCTGTAGCGCCGATGGGCACGGGCATCCGTCTGCCCAAGACGAGGCTCGGATATGCGGAGCCGGTAGCGCGTGGATTCAAGGCGTCGCTTGCAGACTCGATCGGAAGTATCGTCGAGGCGGCAATGGCCTCAGGCGCCTTCCCGGGCTGTCAGGTCCTTGTGGCGCGTGCGGGTGATGTTGTGTACGAAAAAGCGTTCGGCACAACAGGTATGGACGGTAAGGCAGTGGATCTGAATACACTCTACGACCTTGCGTCGGTATCCAAAGCCACGGGTACTCTCCCCGGAGTGATGAAAGCCTACGATCTGGGACTTGTGGATCTCGACCGGCCTGCCGCCGCCACCATACCGGGGCTTGCGGCCGCCGGCAAGACTTTCACTCCGCGACAGATGCTGTATCATGAATCCGGCATGCCTGCTTCAATCAATGTCTATACTGTCATGATGGATACGGCAACATTTTCCGGAAAGCTTTTCACGACACGGCCTGATGACGAGCATACCGTGCGAGTGGCCGCAAACGCATGGGGACATCGCGACGCGCGCGTGCGCGCGGACATCGTGAACGATAAAAAAACTGAAACCAATCCCGTGCAGGCTGCCCGGGACATGTGGGTGGGTGAGGCTGCCTACGACACCATAATGGCACGAATATGCGACATTCCGTTGCGGAAAAATAATCGATACAATTATTCCTGTCTCAATTTTTGCTTACTCATGGATCTTGAGCAGCGGCTTACCGGAATCCCGCATCAGATATGGATGGCCGACAGCATTTACGGCCCGATCGGAGCATCGGATATCGGGTACCGTCCGGCAGAGCGTTTTCCGCTCGACAGGATCGCTCCTACTGAAGTGGACCCATATCTGCGTCACCAGCACGTTCACGGCTTCGTTCACGATGAAACAGCCGCCATGCTCGGTGGGGTGAGCGGAAATGCCGGGCTGTTCGCCTCGGCCGGCGACCTGGCCAAATTATGCCAGACATGGCTTAACGGTGGAACTTATGGCGACGCCCGGATATGGTCGCCCGAGACGGTACGCCTTTTCACGACATCGAAATCCCCTACCTGCCGTCGGGGACTCGGCTTCGATAAGCCTGACTGCGAAAATCCCGACAATTCGCCCACATGTCCGGAGGCGTCACCGGCAGCGTTCGGGCACCTCGGTTTCACCGGCACGGTATTCTGGGTAGATCCGTCCCGCGACCTGATATTCATTTTCCTGACAAACCGCGTTTGTCCTACTCGTGAGAATCCCGCGTTTGCCTCCGCAAACATCCGTCCTGCGCTTTACTCGGCCGTTATCAACAGCATTGAACGCTGAAAACTGAATTTTGGAGCGGGAGATTTTGTCGGTGTGCGAAAAAGTCGTAACTTTGCCTGCGGAACCCTGTTCCAAGAGATAATTACATAAATTTAGGGGTGCCGAGGCCTGCGGGCCGAAGCTGAGATTACACCCTTTGAACCTGATCCGGTTAGTACCGGCGTAGAGAAAAATTTGCTGATGAAAAGACACTTTTCATTGGGCATCGGCCTCGTGATTATGGCCGAGGTGCCCGCGTATGCGGCTGACAGTGAGTCCGCAGTTCAAGATTCCACAGTGATAAATCTGCACAGTGTGGAGGTGACGGCAAACCGTGCCGCCTCCAATACACCTGTCGCTTTTACCAATCTGGATGCCAAACAGATAGGTCGTGAGAACGACGGACGCGACATTCCGTTCATCCTGCAGTCAACTCCGTCGGTAGTTGCTACCGGTGATGCCGGTGGAGGCATCGGGTATTCTGGACTGCGTGTGCGCGGTACGGATGCTTCGCGTATCAATATCACGGCTAACGGCATTCCTATAAACGACTCCGAAAGCCATAACGTCTACTGGGTGAACATGCCTGATCTGGCCTCGTCGCTGCGCGATATCCAGATTCAGCGCGGAGCCGGTACGTCGACTAACGGAGCGGGTGCGTTCGGTGCGTCGGTCAATATGATTACAGATGCGCCGAGCTATGACCCCGGAGCCACGGTGAGTCTCGGATACGGTTCATATAATTCGAACCGTCAGACTCTGAAAGTATCGTCAGGGCTGCTTCGCGATCACTGGAGCGTAGACGCGCGCCTGAGCCATTTGGGGTCCGACGGTTACATCGACCGTGCGTTCTCACGTCTCTGGAGTTATATGGGGCAGGTGGCCTACACCGGTGGTGCCACTTCGTTGCGACTGCTTGCTTTCGGCGGAAAGGAACGGACGTACATGGCATGGGATTACCCCTCGCTCGAAGAAATAGAACAGTACGGCCGCCGCTATAATCCCTCGGGTAAATACATCGCCGACGACGGTTCGGTGGCTTTTTATCCCGACCAGTGCGATAATTTCGTCCAGCATCATCTCCAGTTGCTTTTCGGACAGACTCTCGGCGACAAGTGGCATCTGAATGCTGCCGCCCACTATACCAAGGGCGACGGTTATTATGAACAATATAAGACCAACCGAACCCTGGCGGAATACGGTTTGCAGCCCTTCTACAATGCTGAAGGCGAAAAAATCAAGAAATCCGATCTCGTGCGTCTCAAATTCAACGACAACGATTTCGGAGGGATGATGGTCAACGCCAATTATCGTCATGGTGACGTGAGTGCCGTGTTAGGCTCGGCTGCCAACTGGCATCGAGGCAATCATTTCGGGCAGGTGCAATGGGTACGCAATTATGTAGGACCTATCAATCCCCTGCAGGAATATTACCGCAACACCGGACGCAAATTCGACTTCAATGTTTTCACCCGTGCCGACTGGACTTTTGCCGCCGGTTGGAATGCATACGCCGACCTGCAATATCGTCACATAAAGTATTCTATCCGCGGTATCAGCGATAATTTCGACTATGCCACGGATGCTCCTGCTGTGCTTGATGTCTTGCGGAACTATGATTTCTTTAATCCAAAGGCCGGCGTATCATATACAAATGATAACCATCGGGCTTTTGCCTCATGGAGCGTGGCGCATAAGGAACCTGTGCGCGATAATTTCACTGACGCCGATCCGGCACACTATCCCGAAGCCGAACGCCTTTTCGACTATGAAGCCGGCTATACATTCCGCAACGACCTCCTGACAGCATCTGCCGGCCTGTATTACATGGATTACAAGAATCAGCTCGTCGTCACAGGACAGCTGAGCGATACCGGTAACCCTTTGAGCGTCAATGTGCCCCACAGTTATCGTGCCGGTGTAGAGCTGCAGTGGGAACTGCGTCCGGCGAAATGGTTCGACTGGAGCCTGAACGCCACTCTGTCGCGCAACCGAATCAAAAATTTCGTTGAATATATCTATGAAGACGAGTGGACCAATCCTATCACGATCGACTGTGGCGATACGCCTATAGCATTTTCGCCCGACGTACTGATTAACAACTCATTCAATTTTCATGCCGGAGATTTCGACGCGTCGCTCGTTACGCGGTTCGTTTCCGCTCAATACATGAATAATGCCCGGACTCCCGAGGCTCGGCTTGACGCTTATTGCGTGAGCGACGTGGCGCTGGCTTACACTTTTCGCAATATTCCGTCGGTCAAGGAATTACGCGCAGGAGTGACTGTCTATAACGTGTTCGATGCAAAATATTACAACAACGGCTATGCCGGAGCGGGATACTATGTCGACGGGGGCGAGAAAGTCATCTACCGTTATGCCGGATTCGCGTCCCAGACCCCGATTAATGTGCTTGCATCCCTCACTCTGAAATTCTGATTATGAGCTTCGACACCCTGCTTGAAATACTCGGATTCATCACAGGTCTGTTCTATCTGTGGTGGGAATATCATGCCAGCGCCCGCCTGTGGCTCGCCTCCATAATCATGCCCGCCATATCCATGTGGATCTATTTCAGCAAAGGGTTGTATGCCGATTTCTCGATAAACATTTATTATTTCGTCATAGCGATTTACGGCTATATTGTGTGGACTCGGCACATTCCTGACCGAAAGAAAAAAACATCGGTCACACTCCCGATTACACATATCCGCGGCATAGCCCTTTGGGCAGCCGCGGGCATGTTCGGGGTGCTTTGGGCAGCGATTTGGGCCGGACTGCATTGGTTCACTAATTCAAATGTACCGGTGGCCGACGCTTTCACCACTTCGCTAAGCATCGTGGCCATGTGGATGCTTGCCCGCAAATACATCGAACAATGGATCGCATGGATGGCCGTCGATGCCGTCTGTGTCGGGCTCTACATTTACAAAGGCATATATTTTTATGCCGTTCTCTACGCCATATACACCGTCATCGCCATCCTCGGCTTCCGTAAATGGCAACGCCTGATGTCGTAGGAGAACAATGTCAAGAAATTGGAGTTCTTCCAGAAGTGATTAGGCGGAATTGTCAAATATCATCAATTTTCGAGCAATTTGGAGATACGTTGTATATATTCCTCCACTTTTGGGATCAATGGTATAATGTCATCTTCCTCCCAGTCGAACATATCGCCATAGTCGCCGGTCTGTCGCATGGAAAACAATCTCCCTAATAAGCGCGAATCCTCCATTTTTAAGACACCATCCTTGACAAAAAGCTGGATCATACGTAGGGCTCCTTTATGGGTCGATGTCTCAATTTCTTTATTAATTAATAATGCCACACTTGCGTAATATGCGGCATAATATAGCCTGTTGGCTGCTAATGACCAAAAACCTAAGGCAGCAACGGCATGAACTTCTTTGAGGGTCTCTATCGCTTTACCAAGTCGATATTGAACTATTGAATTACGTTCTTCGTATGGTAAAGTCATAATTCAACTATGGTAAATTATGATCGCGTCTGATTCTACATTGCGGTGAAACGGTAAAAAGCTCCGTTTCATCCATCCTGAAATAGAATAGAGACGAGGATTGATAATTTCGTCAAATTTTATTCCAATTTCAGAAAATGGCCATGCGTAGACATCCCATAAGGACCATGGAACACGTTCTTCTCCCGGAATCAAAATATGCAGGTCCCAGTCAGAATCAGCTTTATGATCGCCACGTGCGCGTGAACCGTATAGAGCCACCCTTGACCCTGTCGGCAAGATTTCCGCGGCTCTATTCTTTATAGCTTCTATGAGCTGATTGAATTTTTCTTTCTCTGACATTTGACGGAACTTATAAATTCATAATATTTACAAAGTTACAATAAAAATATTATTTGAAAGAAAAAGTTCAGGAAAAAGTGATCGGATGTATTTTGAAAAATGAGCTGTAATGTCTGCTCACGGATTCGTTTTTGTGGTTCGGGCGTTTTTTCGTACCTTTGCTGTGACAAAATACATTTTGCAATGAAGAAAATCTTATTAGCAGCTGTTGCCTCCATGACTATATTCGGTAACGCAGGCGCACAGACCACCCCTAAAGGTGTCGACCGCGCGAATCTCGATGAATCAGTAGCTCCAGGCACTGATTTCTATGATTATGCTTGCGGAGGATGGATGAAAGCCAATCCTCTCAGCGATGAATATTCACGCTACGGTACATTCGATCAGCTCGGCGAACTGAACCGTCAGCAGGTGCGTGACCTTATAACCGGCCTTGAGGCTTCGGCTCCTGCCGCCGGCACCAACGCACGCAAGATCGCCGATCTTTATGCCCTTGGTATGGACCAGGCACGACTCAATGCCGAAGGCGCGGCTGCCGTGCAGGCCGACCTCGCGCGCATCAATTCAGCCACTGCCGCTCAGATGCCTGCCCTTATGGCGGAGATTCCCGGCATCGACGCTTTCTTCGGAACTTATGTCGAGGCTGATATGCTTGATGTTGACCGCAACGTGATGTACTGGATGCAGGGCGGTCTGGGTCTCGGTGACCGCGACTATTATCTTGAGGATTCGGAAAACGCACGTTCCATCCGTGAGGCATACCTGAAATATCTCGCCGAAATTGCCCGTCTCGCCGGATATTCCGCAGCCGACGCATCGGTCCTGGCCGGCAACGCGCTGGCGGTTGAGACCGAGCTGGCACGCGCCGCCATGACCCGCGAAGAACTACGCGATCCGGCCGCCTCCTATAATCCGATGCCTATGTCGCAGCTCGCGGCCGATTATCCTGCCGTGAATCTCCCGGCATATTTCAAGGCTCTCGGTGTCGAGGGTGTGGATACACTCATTGTCGGTCAACCCAAATCGCTCGCCAAAGTCAATGAGATTTTGGCCAATACTCCAGAAAAAGTTCTCCGCGATTACATCGCAGCCGGCTATCTCAGTTCGGCAGCTCCTTATCTGAGCGACGATTTCGTCAACGCCGCTTTCGCCTTGCAGCAGGTGATGTCAGGCGTCAAGGAGCAGCAACCCAGATGGAAGCGCGCCCTTTCGGTGCCTAACGGCATGATGGGAGAGGCCGTAGGCGAACTTTATGTCGAAAAATATTTCCCGCCCCGTGCCAAGGCAGAGATGATAGAACTTGTAGGCAACCTCAAGACCGCTCTCGGACAGCACATCGAAAGCCTCACATGGATGAGCGACGACACCAAAGCCAAGGCCCTTGAAAAACTCGGCACATTCGTGGTCAAGGTAGGCTATCCCGACAAATGGCGCGACTATTCAGGCCTCGTTGTCGATCCGTCATTGCCTTACTGGAAAAATGTGCAGAACGCAGTGGTGTTCAACAACCGTTACAATCTCGACGACTTCGGTAAACCCGTCGACAAGACTCGCTGGTACATGAGCCCCCAGACCGTAAACGCCTATTACAATCCCACCACCAATGAAATATGCTTCCCCGCTGGCATCCTGCAGGCTCCTTATTTCAACCCCGATGCCGATGCGGCCGAGAACTACGGCGCGATCGGCGTGGTTATCGGTCATGAGATGACTCACGGGTTCGACGATCAGGGTCGTCAGTTCGACAAGGACGGAAACTTCTCCAACTGGTGGACCGAAGCCGATGCAGAAGCATTCACCAAACTTGCCGACGGACTTGTTGCCCAGTTCGATGCTATCGAAGTGGCTCCCGGCGTGCATGCTAACGGTCGTTTCACCCTCGGCGAGAATATCGCCGATCAGGGCGGCCTGCGTGTGGCTTACACCGCTTACCATAACGCTCTCGGTGAGGGTAACGACGGCGAAGTTATCGACGGCTTCACCCCCGACCAGCGCTTCTATCTCGCCTATGCCAACGTATGGGCCGGTAATGTGCGCGACGCTGAAATCCTCAAACGCACCAAGACCGATCCTCATTCGCTCGGCCGCTGGCGTGTGAACGCATCGCTCCGCAACATCGAACCGTTCTTCAAGGCGTTCGACATCAAGGAAGGCGATCCGATGTTCCGCCCCGAAGCCGATCGTGTCGTGATCTGGTAGCTAAGCTCCCGTTCCCCAATCTCATAATTACTGAAAGCCCTGCCGTCGGCAGGGCTTTTAGCACGGCTCTTTCATTTAAACTAGAATAAAGAGTATACCTCCCCTTACCCGGTTCA
>CAMWNG010000044.1 GCA_947175575.1 uncultured Bacteroidales bacterium
ATGTTAAGTAACTCTTCAAAATTAGTTTATATTATGGCTTTTTTTGTAACCCTTCGGGCTGATATGCCTTTGATTGTCTTGATGGAGCCTTTCTCCCTTTCGTTCAGTCGTGTAGCTCGCTACACTCCTTCTCTCAACGAAGAAATTCCCGCATCAATCCTACTCAAATTCATATCAGCTAATTTTTAAGAGTTACTTATTGATCTTTTTTATGGCTGATAATTATATGGATAATCCACACCGACATATACCCCATGATTTGAGCCTTGATCCTGACTGTAAATCACAGTGCCGTCGCTCAGCACCATATATGCGCGAGCGTATGTACCCGAACGTAAATATACATATTTGCTATACTCGGTATATGCTTTTTCAAAAGAGATTTTATTATCTATGATTTCGCATGGCAGTTTCAGATCATATCCTGCGTTTACGGAATAATCATCATAATATCCCATCCGTGTGATAAACCCGGCTTCGATTATCGTTTTGCCCTGAGGATTCAGATCGGCCTGCAAGGTGAGTGTATATACATCATCCAAACCGTTCTTACTTCTGGTTATATTGCCATGCATGAGAATGATTGAGGGTGTTATGGTGGTGACGAACGATTTCACTTCGCCACTGATGATGTTGTTGTTTTCATCGATTACGTATGCCTTGTAATAATAAGTCTGATTTTCTTCAAGGTCTTTAATAGTCTGGCTAAATTCGCCTACGTTGATGGAGGCAAACGAGCCTTCGTATGAGTTAACGATCTTGCGGATGGTAGGATTGGAATTTGTGCCATAGAAAAAGCCATATTCCTTGTATCTTGTTTTGCTCCCGTTGTCAAGCATGCCGTTGAGGGTTGCCTGACGCGGCCCGATGTTCGTGGCGTTACCGGTCACAATGGTCAGTGTGCCTGTGGTGCCCTGAGAGTCTGAAGTTTTTGCCGTTTTGAGTTCGCCGATAATTTCAGTTCCGTTCGCCACGCCGTAAGCGCGGTAATAGTATGTGGTGGACGGTTGCAGGTCGGTAAGTTTAACACTGAAATTTCGCTTTTCGTTTGTGAACGTGTCTGCTGCTTTTTTGCTGTTGCACTCGGCGGTTGTGCCGTAATAGAAACCACATTCGCTCAGATCTTCCGGACTTCCCTGTGCCACTTCGCCGTTAAATACCACTGAATTTGTGGCGATTTCGGTTGCGTCAAGCGTGTTGATCTTCACATCGTCGTGGTGAATGAGTTTGATTTGCTTTGTTTCACCGTATGAGGTGCCGACGCTGTTGGTGGCGTAGGCGCGGATGTAATACACCACATCGAATTCGAGGTTTGTGATCAAACCGCTAAACTCTGCCGGAGAGTTGAGGTTGCCCAGATTGGTGGAGGTTACGCTTTCCTCGGGCATATCCGGCTCCTTGGAGTATTGGAAACCGTGGCGTGTGACGTTTGAGCTGCCTATGACGGTGACAGCCCCCTTGGCCATAACTGCCGACCGGTTGCCGGAATCCTGTGTCAAATCGCCGGTCACCACGGTCGGGCGCGCCAAATTGCCTTTTTCAAGTATAACCTGCACAATAAATTCGTTTTCCGAACTTAAGATTCTGAGAGTCTTTTCGTAATGTCCCTCGCTTATTTCGTCGCGGTTGACCGAGACCTTCACTGTCGATTGTCCTTTGGCGGGAATGGTTCCCTGCGACGGAGAGCATACGATCCAGTCGGTCTCCGAGCCTATCGTATAGTTGAGACTCTTGTCAGAGACATTCTGGAGTATCAGGCTGAGAACACTTGTGCTTGCACCGAAGTCGAGCACACTGGTATTGGCTTGTATTCCGTTGACGGAAACCGTGGGAGTCAGCGAGATATTGGCGTTAACAGTCTTGCCTACCTGCACGTTGATATTCTGACGGGCTGTTTCGTAGCCGTCGCAGCGATATTCGAGCGAGAGATTGCCGGCCGGGACATCTGTGAATTTGAAGAAACCGTTGGCATCTGTATGCTGTACGCCTTGCGAGGTTGAAATCACCTCGCAGCCATAAACGGCTTCTTTGGTCACGGAGTTGATCACAATGCCCTCGATGGTGCCGAGGGTGGGTTGATATTCCTCAGTGCCGCAAGCCGTAAGGAGCAGTATGCCGAGGATCCGGATGATGAAAGGGATTTGTTTTTTCATAAGGGTGTCAGAAAGTGATATTTAGAGCCAGTCCGTATTCGTTCTGAGGAGTCACTACGGGAGCGAATGCAAATCTTGGTTTCTGTGGATTCTTGTATTTTGTGCGTCCTTTGGCGGCGATGGCGTCGACGAGATTATACACATATACCGCGGCTGCGCCTATGAAAAGTCCGTTGCGCAGATTCTTGCTTTCGTTGGCTTTGTTCTGATAAAATTTTATGGCGTTGGGGTCAGTCGAGGCTTTGATCTTACCCATGTATGACGAGCGCTGGTTTTCAGCCACGCATGCCACCGAGATCGCCGCGGCTTCCACGGCGAGAATCACCGCACCTTTGGCATACTGCTTTTTGTACATCTGGCCCCAGCCGGGAATGATAGCCGAACGCCACAATCCGCGCGCACCGTAATTGTTGGTGTATTCCACCGGCTCATATTTTACATTATCCGGATTTTTTGCCACCTCATACAGCACGGCTATTGAATATTGGTTGTGATCGCGAGTGATGTATGTGTCGGCCACCTTGAATGACAGATGTATGTCCTGAATGTTGATGTTATAATCCGAAATTCCGGTTTCTGACTCAACACTATGCTCAGAGTTAAGGAAGTACATGATCTGATAGCGTGTCTCGCCCGACACGGTGATCCCGGCGGCGCTTGTCAGTTGCGAGATAAGGGCCATATCGGCCGCAGTCTGGGCTTCTTTAATCGTCAGGCCCTCACCATAATTGACGCTGAAATAATAGGAGGTGTTGCTTTGTGGCGGCATCTCCCCCTTGAGCCACAGGGGGCGTTCATCGGCTGACAAACCAAGCGATGACACAAGCAGAAAAGAAAGAAACAGTAAGAACTTGCGATAACGCATAGGGTAGGAGTTTTGCTCGCTGTCCTCCAAGGCGACTGTGTGCACATATACAAGAAAAGAGAGGACTTCATCACTCTCTCTCCGATGTCAGACCAGGTATCGCCAAACACCTTAACCAAACCGGAAAGAATAGAATAAATGCCCCCTCTGTTTGGTCGATATGCGTATGGCAGGACAATGCCCTGTGCATTATGCAAAGACAAAACAGAAGAGCGTTGATCCTTCTTCCTTATGGTTATTCGAATAATTTGGCGATTTCGGTCCAACCTCGAAAGAAAGCTTACGCTTTTCCCGACCGTCCGGATTTCTCCCCGGAAGGCAAGGCAAAGTTACAACTTTTTTTTGGATCAGCGTTCTTCTGAGGACATTTATTCATATAAATATCGTTTTTGATAATTCGAATATTTTTCATGACATCGCATGACATCGCATAGCGGTTGCAGGGAATTTGCCGGAACGGGATTTTTTTCGTATCTTTGTATTTCCGCCAAATATTTTGAACCGAAAATTTGAATTGATGTCTGACAAATATATATCCATAAAAGGCGCGAGGGTCAACAATCTGAAAAATATAGATCTTGAGCTTCCGCGCGGAAAATTCATTGTGATAACCGGGGTGTCCGGGTCGGGTAAATCCTCTCTTGCTTTCGATACTCTCTACGCCGAGGGGCGCAGGAGATATGTCGAGAGCCTGAGCGCGTATGCCCGCCAGTTTTTAGGAAAGCTGACCAAGCCTGAGTGCGATTTTATCCGCGGACTGCCACCCGCTGTGGCCATCGAGCAGAAGGTCAACACGCGAAATCCGCGAAGCACCGTGGGAACATCCACGGAAATTTATGATTATCTGCGTCTGTTGTTCGCGCGTGTCGGCAAGACCATCTCGCCTGTGAGCGGCGAAGTGGTGCGCAAACACACCATCGAGGATGTAGTGGCCGCGGCGCTGGAGTACGGCACCGGAACGCGTGTGGCTGTTGTGGCTCCGGTGGCTGTGCCGGATGGACGCGACGTGGCGGCGCAGCTCGATGTGCTCTCGAAGGAAGGTTTCACGCGTGTGGTGGTGAACGGAAGTTTCCATACCATTGAGGATGCCGCGGCTCTCGACGAACTCAAGGATGCCCGGACGATAGACGTGCTCATCGACCGTCTGGCAGTGAGCGATGACCGCGACGAACAGTCGCGTCTGGCCGAGAGTGCCGAAACCGCTTTCTATGAAGGCGACGGGCGTTGTTCGCTGCTGATCTTCGGAGGCGACGGAATCGTGCGGCGAAATTTCAGCACCCGATTCGAGGCTGACGGACTCACATTTGTCGAACCGACCGACCAGATGTTCAATTTCAACAACCCCTACGGAGCGTGCCCCACATGCGAGGGATTCGGCATGGCTCTCGGAATCGACGAAGGGCTGGTTGTGCCCGACATGACCAAGAGTGTTTATGATGATGCTGTCGCGCCCTGGCGCGGTCCGTCGATGAGCGAATGGAAAAAGGAATTCATCCGTCATGCGGGCGAAGTGGATTTCCCGATCCACAGACCCTATTTCCAACTCACACGGAAGCAGAAAGACCAGCTGTGGCGCGGATTCGGAGCCTGGCCCGGCATAGACGGCTTTTTCCGCTGGATCGAGACGCAGCGGCACAAGGTTCAGTACCGGGTGATGTATTCCCGCTACCGCGCCAAGACGATCTGTCCCGAATGTCACGGCTCGCGCCTGCGCGCGGGCGCGATGAATGTGAAAGTGGCGGGTGTCACGATAGCCGATCTTGTGCGTATGTCGGCCCGCGACCTTGCCGCATGGTTCGAACGCCTTGAACTGACCGAACAGGAGATGAAGGTGGCCGGGCGAGTGCTGACCGAAATACGCAACCGTCTCAGTTATCTGGTTGAAGTCGGTCTCGGTTATCTTACGCTTGACCGCCTGAGCAATTCGCTTTCCGGCGGCGAGAGTCAGCGCATCAATCTTGCGACCTCGCTCGGCAGCAGTCTCGTGGGGTCGCTTTACATCCTTGACGAGCCTTCGATCGGGCTGCATCCGCGCGACACGGAGCGTCTTATCGGCGTGCTTCGCAAATTGCAGCAGCTCGGGAACACCGTGGTCGTAGTGGAACACGACGAGGAAATAATGCGTGCCGCAGACATGATAGTGGATGTGGGACCTGCGGCCGGGCGTCTCGGGGGCGAGATCGTGTTCGCCGGAACGCTCGATCAGACATCCGGCGCGAAGCGTTCGCTGACGGCCGACTATCTGCAAGGGAAACTGACCATACAGGTGCCGGCGCAACGCCGCAAGTGGAAGGATTATGTCGAGATAACCCATGCTACCGAGCATAACCTCAAGGATGTGAGCGTGAAGTTCCCGTTAGGAGTTATGACGGTTGTGACCGGTGTGAGCGGCTCCGGAAAATCGACCCTTGTCGGAAACATACTTTATCGCGCGCTTGGCCGCAAGCTTGAAGTAACGCAAGAGGCGCCGGGACGTTTCGGGGAACTGCGCGGCGATCTTGCCCGCGTGGAGGACATCGTGTTCGTAGACCAGAATCCGATAGGAAAGTCGACACGAAGCAATCCTGCGACATATCTGAAAGCATACGACGAAATCCGCGAACTCTTTTCGCGGCAGCAACATTCGCGTCAGATGGGTTATACGCCCGCGTTCTTCTCGTTCAACACAGACGGCGGTCGCTGCGAGGAGTGCAAGGGCGAAGGGCAGATCACCATTCCGATGCAGTTTCTCGCCGATGTGACCATTCCCTGCGAAGTGTGTGGCGGCAAACGGTTCAAGAAAGAGATTCTCGAAGTGAAATACCGCGAACATTCCATAAGCGACGTACTCGATATGACTGTCGATGAAGCACTGGATTTCTTCAGCGGCGACCCGGATGACACTGTAGCGCGTAGAATCGTGCGGCGTCTGCAACCGTTGCACGATGTCGGTCTGGGATATATCAAGCTCGGACAGTCGTCATCGACACTCTCCGGTGGCGAAAACCAGCGCGTGAAGCTGGCCTCATTCCTTGCGGATGAGCGCCCCAAACGCACGATGTTCATATTCGACGAACCAACCACCGGACTGCATTTCTATGACATATCGCTGTTGATGCGGTCGTTCGACCGATTGATCGAGAAAGGACACACTCTTGTCATCATCGAACATAATCCCGATGTGATCAAGTGTGCCGACCATATCATCGACCTCGGTCCGGACGGTGGCGATGCCGGAGGCGAGGTGGTGGCTGAAGGAACGCCGGAACAGGTTGCCGCGAATCCGCGAAGTGTGACCGGACGCTTCCTGAACTTGAAATAAAATCATGAAAGCCTCGCGATTAATCGCGAGGCTTTCATGATTTTAGGGTATGCTGAATCAGCAGTTTGTGTCGCGCGACACTTCGACTTCGCGGCCCATCTGAATCACGTTCGTGAGGTTGATGTCCTTGTCGAAAATCATGATGTCGGCGTCTTTGCCTTGCTGAATGGAACCTTTACGGTCGTAAACACCCATGATTCGAGCCGGAGTCTCGGAAGCCATGCGGGAAACATCCTCGACAGGCAGTCCGGCTTGGAGCACACACACGCGAATGAGGCGGTCCATCGTGGCTATAGAGCCGGCGAGGGCAGAGCGGTCGGCGAGTTTGCAGACGCCGTCCTCGATGATCACGCGTGGATCGAAAGCCGTGTCGCTGTCAGAAGCGGCGCAGGCAAGAGCGTCGGTGATGAGGGCGATGCGCTCGGGGCGTTTGAATTTGTAAATTTCGCGGAGAACCAACGGGGGCACGTGGATTCCGTCGCAAATCATCTCGACGTTGATACCGTCGTTGAGATAGATTGCCTCGACCGTGCCGGCACGGCGATAGATGCCTTCCTTGTGCACGCTGGTCATGGCGTTATAGAAGTGAGTGCCGAGGTTGAATCCGGCCTCGTAGGCACGCTCTACATCCTCATAATTGGCGGCTGTATGAGCGATTGCAGCCACGACGCTCTTAGAGCGGAGGAAGCGGCCGAACTCTTCGGTTCCGGGCAGTTCGGGAGCGGCATCCCAACGACGGATGCAGGAGAACCTCTCGACCAGAGGGATATACTCCTTCGGGTCGGGATTGCGGATAATTTCTGGCATCTGGGCGCCGGCCATCTTAATGTTGAAGTAGGGACCTTCGAGGTGCAGACCGAGAATACCGTTCATGGGATCGCGCATGAGTTTTTCGCATGTCGCCGCAGCATCCTGAATCATCTCGGTAGTCGATGAGGAGAGGGTAGGGAGGATGCTGGTGGTGCCGTGAGCGCGGTGAGCCTTTACGGCGGTGAGGAAGGCTTCCTCGTCAGTTTCCATGAAGTCGCGTCCGCCGCCGCCGTGCACGTGAATGTCAATGCCGCCGGGGAGAACATAGCCACCTTCGGCATCGATGACGTGGTCGGCCGCCGCTACGCGCCGGCTATGGTTGAGTACATCGCTGATTGTGGAGTCCTTAATCAGAACAGAGCCGTTTTCGACCCATCCGTTCGGAGTCAGGACTTTTCCGTTTAGGATCTGAGTAGTCATTATGGTGATGATGCAAGGTTAATATCAGTGCAAAGATAAACATAATTGAAATACAAATACTCGTGGCTGAGATTAAAATCCGGAATTGTTAACATAATTTAATTGTGTAGACGGGGAAAATGGAGATCGGAGAAGATTTGCAATATAAAATGCAGGCTTATTGTGAAAATTTGTGTAACTTTGCGGAGTCAAACCACTAAAGGTAGACCCTCCAACCGTATCACAACTTATGTGCTCCAAAAGTCTTGTATCCATAGAGGACATCTCGAAAGACGAGATACTTGATCTGCTTGAACGCGCACGCTATTTCGAGCAGCATCCAAACAGCAAAATACTGGACGGCAAGGTGGCGGCGACGCTTTTTTTCGAACCGTCGACCCGCACTCGTCTGAGTTTTGAAACCGCAGTCAACCGTCTTGGGGGCCGAATAATCGGTTTTTCCGATCCCGGAACATCTTCGTCGGTGAAAGGCGAGACTCTGAAGGACACTATAAAGATGGTGTCAAACTATACAGATATCATCATCATGCGACACTTCCTCGAAGGCGCAGCCAGATATGCCACTGAGGTAACGGATGTTCCCATCATCAACGCCGGCGACGGCGCCAACCAGCATCCGTCGCAGACCATGCTTGATCTATATTCTATAATGAAGACACAGGGCGGTCTGGAGAACCTGACCATAACGATGGTCGGCGACCTGAAATACGGACGCACGGTGCACTCGCTGCTGATGGCGATGAAATATTTCAATCCACGCTTCATATTCGTGGCATCGAAAGAGCTCGCCATGCCGCAGGAATACAAGGATTTCTGCCGAGCCGAGGGTATCGAATACATCGAGACAGAGGATTTCTCGCCCGAGGTGATCAATCAGAGCGATATTATATATATGACACGCGTGCAGCGCGAGCGCTTCACTGATCCGATGGAATATGAGCGCGTAAAAGACCTATACACGCTTCACAACGCGATGCTCGAGGGCAGCAAGCCTAATCTCAGAATATTGCACCCGCTTCCCAGGGTAAACGAAATAGACCGGGATGTGGACGACAACCCCAAAGCATATTATTTCGATCAGGCCCGCAACGGACTATTCGCCCGTCAGGCTATCATCACACGCGCATTAGGCATAAATCCGCTTGAAAAATGAGTAACGAGAAGAAAGAACTGGCTGTGGCCGCACTGCGCCGCGGCACCGTGATAGACCATATACCGTCGTCGGCCGTGTTCAAGGCTGTCAAGATTCTCGGACTTGAGGATATGCCGCACGCCGTCACCATTGGCTGTAATCTCGCCAGCAAGAAGTTGGGTTCCAAGGGAATAATCAAGGTGTCGGAACATATATTCGACAAGGCGGATCTTGACCGCATAGCTCTGATCGCTCCCACTGCCGTGGTGAATATTATCGAAGATTACAATGTGGTGGAGAAACGTCCGGTGAGTGTACCTGACACCATCACGGGAATAGTGCGGTGCACCAATCCCAAGTGCATCACCAACAATGAGCCGATGGCAACCAAATTCGATGTAGTGGCGCGGGAGCCGGAAATCCGGATACGTTGCCGCTACTGCAATCATACTTACACCGGTTCAGACGCCAAGATACTCTGATGAAACAATGCTGGAAGCCCGGAACGATGCTTAACCCACTGCCGGTGGTGCTGGTGTCGTGCGGCGATGCCGAAGCTTCCAACCTTATCACAGTGGCATGGGCAGGAACGGTGTGTACCAATCCTCCGATGCTGAGCATAAGCATCCGTCCGGAGCGATATTCGTACGATATAATACGACGGACCGGTGAATTCACCGTGAACTTGACCACAGCAGCTATGGCCCGGGCCACGGACTGGTGTGGGGTGAGGAGCGGACGCGACCATGACAAATGGGCGGCTACCGGCCTGACTCCGATCCCGGGTGTGGAAGTGGGGTGTCCCGCAATAGAGCAATCGCCGCTGAGCATCGAATGCAAGGTGCGCGAGGTTATCCCGCTCGGTTCACATCACATGTTCATCGCAGATGTTGTGAATGTAATGGCTGATGAAGCATATATTGACCCAGCGACGGGCGCGTTCGATCTCGCGTCGGCCGATCTATTGTCATATTCTCACGGTAAATATTACGGAACCGGACCACTGCTGGGGCATTTCGGTTTCAGTGTCCGTAAAAAGCCTTTAAATAAAACTAAGAAATAAATTCCAATCAATCATATTCAGATTATGCAGAAAGATACCGCTATCTTCGATCTTATCCGCGAGGAAAACGACCGCCAGCACAAAGGCATCGAGCTCATCGCCTCAGAAAACTTCGTAAGCGACCAGGTCATGCAGGCCATGGGTTCGTGTCTTACAAACAAGTATGCCGAAGGCTATCCCGGTCACCGCTACTATGGCGGTTGTGGCGTGGTAGATAAGGTGGAGGACCTCGCCCGCGACCGTGTGAAAGCTCTTTTCGGGGCCGAATATGCCAATGTGCAGCCACACTCCGGCGCTCAGGCCAATATGGCCGTCTTTATGGCCTGCATGAAGCCCGGTGACACCTTTATGGGTCTGAATCTGGCGCACGGCGGACATCTCTCGCACGGAAGTCCAGTCAATTTCTCGGGTCTGGTTTTTAATGCCGTAGAATATAATGTAGATCCCGAGACCGGTCTGGTCGACTATGATAAAATGGAAGAAACCGCGCTGCGTGAACGTCCGAAACTGATCGTGGGCGGTGCGAGCGCCTACTCGCGCGAATGGGATTATGAGCGCATGCGTAAAATCGCCGATGAAGTGGGCGCAATACTGCTTATCGATATGGCGCATCCGGCCGGACTCATCGCCGCCGGGCTGCTTGAGAATCCGCTGAAATATGCTCATGTAGTTACATCCACAACCCACAAGACCCTGCGTGGCCCTCGCGGCGGCATCATCCTGCTCGGCAAAGATTTCGAAAATCCCTGGGGCAAAAAGACTCCCAAGGGTGTCACCCGCATGATGAGTTCGCTGCTTGACTCGGCTGTGTTCCCGGGGGTGCAGGGTGGTCCGCTTGAACATGTCATCGCAGGCAAGGCTGTGGCTTTCGGTGAGGCTCTCGACCCTTCGTTCCGCGAATACCAGACGCAGGTTCGCGCAAACGCCCGCGCCATGGCGCAGGCTCTTACTGACAAGGGCTACAAGGTGGTGTCCGGCGGTACGGACAACCATTGCATACTGCTTGATCTCCGCACCAAATTCCCCGAACTTACCGGCAAAGTGGCTGAAAAGGTACTTGTCGACGCCGATATTACGGCCAATAAAAATATGGTGCCGTTCGATTCCCGGTCTCCGTTCCAAACCTCGGGAATCCGTCTTGGAACTCCCGCCATCACCACCCGAGGCGCCAAAGAACCACTGATGGGTGAGATCGTGGAGATGATAGATACGGTTCTCTCCGATCCTGAGAATCCTTCAGTAATAGCTTCGGTACGTGAGAAGGTAAACAAGACGATGGCTGACTATCCCATCTTCGCGTGGTGAAAACGTACGAAGACACACATATTATAATAGTGGCTGCCGGAACCGGTTCGCGGTTCGGCAGCTCTGTTCCCAAGCAATTCTGTCTTCTGCAGGGTCGATCGGTGGTCATGCACGCCATCGATGCCCTGCGGCAGGCTTGTCCGGGAGCTCAATTCACCCTTGTCCTCTCGGAGAGTGAGCATCCGCGCTGGCGGGAGTTGTGTGCCACGCACGGTTTCGAATCGCCAACAGTGGTTTACGGTGGCTCGACGCGTTTCGAGAGCGTGCGTAATGCGCTGGCACTTACAGCTTCCGAGGCCGTCAATGTAATGGTGCACGACGGCGCGCGCCCGATGCCGTCGATGGATATGATTCATCAACTGTTCTATACGCTTGACACATGTCAGGCCGACGGAGCACTGCCCGCACTTGCCGTGACGGATTCGCTGCGGACGTTCGATCTCACCGGCGAACAGCTCTATACGGTGGCCGTGGACCGCAGCCTCTACCGCACAGTACAGACACCACAGCTTTTTCCGGCGCATGTGCTCCTTGACGCATATGACCGTGCCACGCCCGGTGTCCAATATACCGATGACGCATCCGTGGCAGAGGGAGCTGGATATACGCGTATCTCACTCTCTCCGGGCTCGAGAACGAATATCAAGATAACGAATCCCGGGGACATCGAACTGGCCGAATTCTATATGTCGAGGAGGTGACGGGCCGTAATGGAAGCGTTGCGCAAAATCGACATAAAGTATGTGAAGGGCATAGGTCCCAAACGTGCCGAGCTGCTCACCAAGCAGCTTGACATCCATACGGCTTATGATCTGGTGCATCATTTCCCGACGTCGTATCTCGATCGGTCGACGTTCTATTCGATCCGTGATCTCACGGCCGATATGCCCACCATACAGGTGTGCGGACGCTTCGTAAGTCTGAATGTACTGGGCGAAGGAGCCCGAATGAGACTCGTAGGGCTGTTTTCCGACGGGTCGGCCACAATGGAGGTGGTGTGGTTCCAGAGCATCAAGACGATCCGCAAAAACATTATCCTCGGCGAACAATATGTGCTGTTCGGCAAACCGGGTATGTTCAACGGGCGTCCGCAACTCGTTCATCCTGAAGTGGACACACTTAAAACCGCAGCGACGCGTCAGGGCATGCGCGGCGTTTATCCTCTCACGGAAACTTTACGCAACCGTGGAATCGGTACACGCCAACTTCAGGAGTGGATATCGAACGTGCTGTCATCGCGTCCGAAATTTTCGGAGAATCTTCCGCCATCCGTTTTAGAACAATACAGACTCATGGGAGCCGATGATGCCATCAGGCAGCTGCATCATCCCACGTCGCCCGATCTGCTTAAAAAAGCGCGCGAACGCATGAAGTTCGAGGAGCTGTTCATGATCCAGGTCGATATGCTCAGGCGCGCGCGCAGGCGTAAGATGGCGACTGACGGTTTCCGTTTCACACGAGTAGGCAATTTCTTCAATAATTTCTATAATACGTGCCTGCCTTTTCCGCTCACCAATGCGCAGAAGCGAGTTATAAAGGAAATCAGGGCAAACTGCAATACGGGACATCAGATGAACAGACTCGTGCAGGGCGATGTGGGATCGGGCAAGACACTTGTGGCTCTGATGGCCATGCTGCTGGCGCTGGATAACGGATTTCAGGCATGTCTTATGGCTCCTACAGAGATTCTTGCCACTCAACATTACGAGACATTGAGCAAGATGGCCGCTGCGGCAGGGGTAAATGTCCGACTGCTGACCGGCTCTACGCGAAAGCGCGACCGCGAGAGCATCCATGCGGGGCTTGCCGACGGTTCACTTCATATACTCGTAGGGACGCATGCCGTTTTAGAGGATCCCGTGAAGTTCCAGAATCTCGGACTTGTGGTCATCGATGAGCAGCACCGTTTCGGTGTGGCCCAGCGTGCAAGATTATGGGCCAAGAATTCCATACCTCCCCATGTGCTCGTGATGACGGCTACCCCGATTCCCCGTACGCTCGCCATGACGGTGTACGGAGACCTTGATGTGTCAGTGATCGATGAACTGCCGCCCGGACGAAAACCCGTAACCACGCTTTTGCGTTATGACAACGCGCGGGAGCAGGTCTACCGAGGAATAGGTCGTCAGCTCGCGGAGGGACGTCAGGTTTATATTGTCTATCCACTGATCGAGGAAAACGAAAAACTTGACTTGCGTTCCCTGACCGAAGGTTATGAAGACATATGCGAAATATTCAACAATTATCGCGTGGCCTTCGTGCATGGAAAACTCAAACCCGAGGAGAAGGACCATCAGATGAATCTTTTCGCGTCCGGAAAAGCTCAGATTCTTGTGGCTACAACGGTTATCGAAGTAGGCGTGAATGTACCCAACGCAACCACGATGGTGATAGAAAATGCCGAGCGGTTCGGCCTAAGCCAGTTGCATCAGCTCCGCGGCAGGGTAGGGCGTGGAGCCGCCCAGAGTTACTGCATTCTGATGTCGAAAGTTAAACTCGCCAAAGAAACCCGAGAACGTCTTGAGCTGATGACCCAGACCACCGACGGTTTCCGAATAGCCGAGGCAGACATGAAATTCCGGGGTCCGGGGGATATAGAGGGTACCATGCAGTCAGGGATGCCTTTCAATCTGCATGTGGCCAATCTTGCCACAGACGGTCAGATCATAGCTCTGGCACGGACGGCGGCCGAGGCGCTGCTGGATGCCGACCCGGAGCTTCAGCATCCCGCTAACGTGCCATTCCGCATAGCTCTGGAATCCGCTGTAAGCCGCACGGCAGACTGGTCGCAGATTTCCTGACCGGCGGCAGGATTCAGTCGTTGTAATATATCCGTGCTACGCGTGGCGAGACAGTGGCGATGAGTTCGTAGGGTATGGTGTCAAGAATTTCGGCGAGGTGTTCGACGGGTTGGCGGGTGCCGTATATCTCAACTTCGTCGCCCACTTTCACGTCGGGAACATCGGTCACATCAATCATCAGCTGATCCATGCAAATGTTGCCGACTGTAGGACAAGCCACACCGTCAACGATGAACGAGGCATTGCCTCGGCCGAGATGTCTGTTAATTCCATCGGCATATCCTATAGCCACAGTGGCTATCACGGAGTCACGGTTGAGAACTCCGCGACGTCCGTAGCCGATGGTTGTGCCTGCGGGCCAGTGTCTGAGAGAGATGATGGTGGATTTGAGTGTGGCGACAGTGGCGAGCGTATCCGACGGTACGGGAACAGGGCTGACGCCATAGAGCCCTATGCCGAGACGTACCATGTCGTAATGATGGTCGGGATGAGTCTGGATTCCGGCAGTATTCAGAATATGACGTCTGACCGGGTAGGGGAGAGCCGCCACGAGTCTTTCGGACTGGTCTTTGAATGTGTCGAGTTGGAGGCGAGTATAATCCTCCTGGTCGGGACAGTCGGCCGTAGCAAGATGCGAGAAAATCGACGCCACATGTATTTCGGGATTTCGGCGCAGCTCTTCTATGAGTTCGGGAATTTCATCGGGAGTAAAACCAACGCGGTGCATGCCTGTATCAAGCTTGACATGTGCCTTGAAGTTTTTGATACCGTAGTGGCGCGCCTTTCGGGCAAGCAGACGAAGTTCAGGCAGAGAAAACACACTCGGTTCGAGGTTGTGCCGGAACATCGCACCATAGTTGGAAGTGACGGGGTTAAGCACCATCACGGGCATGGTGATGCCCCCCCGGCGTAATTCGACGCCTTCGTCTATGACGGCGACCGCCAGATAGTCGGCTCCCTGGGCCTGAAGAGTTTTCGCAACCTCGAGCGCACCTGTGCCGTAGCCCTGTGCCTTGACCATTCCGACGATTCCTGTACCCGGCGCGAGTAGCGACCGGTAATAATTTATGTTATGAATGATGGAATTGAGGTTGATTTCGAACACCGTGTCATGACGTGGCGATTCTATTGAATTGCGGATGTTGTCGAACAATTCGGACGCTCCCCCGGCAATCAGGATAGTCTCACCTTGAAAATCGGCCGAATCGAAATTGTCGAAAAAAGTGTCGTCGGCCGGAATTATGCGGGTTATACCGTATCGGGCGAACAATTCGGCGTTCTGCGGGTCAGAGGCAGCGTCGGCTGTAGTTATGACAGTATTGGTCCGTCCTGCGATCATACGCCGGTGCATGAAATCAAGAGCTTCCTCGAGCGACTGCGTGTCCGGAGTGAATCGGTCGAGAAGGACGAGGCAATTGTTGACGCCTTGAAAGACGTCGATACGGTTGTCAGGCTGAGGCAGTTCTGACAGATCGGTGTCAGGATACCCGAGGGCAGACATGGCGCCTTCTGTTACCGCTATGTTTCGTTCGGCCGGAGTGCGTCCATCTGTCAGGCATATGGATGCGTCCGGACATGCCTCAAGCAGGGTATAACCCACCAGAGGTTCGGAATTGTCCGCTACGATTTTAGCGCAGTTTTTAAAAAGAAGCGCTTTCTCAGCGATTTTTTCGGAAAGATTACTGAATCCGGACGAATGCGCATCGGTTATGGACGTCATTATGCCGAAGTTCGGGCGAATCATGCTCTCCAGAGGCTCCATTCCACCGGTGGAGTCGATTCCGGCCTCGAAAATATAAATATCCGCGTTCTCAGGAGCGTTTATGAGGCTGACCGGTACGCCGAGGCGTGAATTCCAGCTCCTGGGACTCCGCCATACTTTCTGCCCAACGGCTTTTAAAGCATTGAACAGCATCTCCTTTACTATAGTCTTGCCACGGGAGCCAGTAATGCCGATGACGGTATGTCTTTCAATACGGGCGCGAGCCTCTGCGGCCAACCGTTCCAGAGCTTCGGTGACGGAATCAACGATGACGAAGACAGCGTCATGACATGAGTCTTCAGGCCGCTGTTCTACGAGGAACATTCTGATACCGGAGGCATAGGCGTGCTGAATGTAACGGTGGCCATCAGCGGATGCGGTACGGATGGCGCAAAACATAGTGCCCTCCGGCTTTCTCACCGATCGTGTATCGAAAACCATGTTTGTCACTTCTCCGGTGCCGTCGGAGATGCCGCCGGTGACACGGCATATGTCGTTGATTGAGAAAGTCATTTTTATGAGTGAAGAATTGGGTGGTGGGCCGCCGTCAGGGATGCTTTACGATGTTCTTTAAGCGTTTCGCGTGTAGCCCGGCTCATGTAAGTTTCGCAAAAATGTTGATAGACGTATTCGATCGCTGTATCGGAGGGATGTTTGAGGTCGGATGCGTAGAAACGGTAATCGCGCAGATCATCATTTAGAATTTCAAAAGCCGGGAAATAGTCCCAGCCGTTCCGGGAGCAGATGCGGTCAATCGCCACGCGCAGGGTCGCCTTGGCGAGAGTGCTTTCAGCAAGTCCGTTTTCAGTGTATCTGACAGGGCTAAGGGTGAGTATGACATTACGGTGTCCGAAATCGATGCCGGTCCAGGCGTCCACTATTTCTTCCAACGTCAGTCTGCGAGACGCGAACATGCCGGCGGGGAGCTTATGACAGTTGCCGGCGATGCCGAGCGGAGTTTCGTACACTTTCGTGTTTCCGAAAGTGATTATAATGCATTGTGCCGATGTTAACGCTTCAGATAACCTGGAGAAATCGGCGTTGACCGATTCGAGGAGTGTGTCGGGGTCGGTGTGCTGATAGCGGTTAGCCCAGTCGAGGCAATGCCACACGCCCTCGTGCAGGGTGAGGTCGCCGGGTGTGTAAGGGCGTCCGTTCCGGTCAAGAAATTTCTTTATGGAAAGTGGATTGAATAACGGACCCATTATTCCGGCCGTAGCAGGCACTCCGTCTCTCGCGAGCAGTCGACCGATCTCATCAGCAAAGCATGAGCCGACAAGAGCGACGGGGGTGTCCGCGGAGATTTCAAAACTGCCTGTGGCAGGTTCTATTTCGGTGCGGAATCGCATTGTGTCAATACATTTTATAGTCGATGGACAGTACCTGGAATTCCGTGCGGCGATTTATCTGGTCTGCGGCCTCCTGATTTTCGGGGTCAAGGGTCTCGATGAATTTTTCATTGAGTACGGTGCCTTCCTCGAATTGGGGATACAGGCGGTGGAGACGCTTGGTGATTGTTTTCGGCCGGCTTTCACCATAACCCTGCGACTGTAATCTGTCGGGCGAGATTCCTTTTGAAATCAGGTAGTCAATAACCGATTTTGCACGGCGTTCGCTGAGAGCGATATTGTATTCGTCGGAACCTTTGCGGTCAGTGTGCGAAGCCATCTCGATAGTCACATTCGGATTTTCGTTGAGTACAGTGACCATCTCGTCGAGGGCTTGGGCACTTTCGGGTCGCAGGGTGGCTTTGTCGAAATCAAAGAATATGTTGTCTATTACCACGGGTTTAGAAATCGAGGCAAGAATGAAATCGATGCCGTACTCGGCGTCTTCCTCGGCTTCATCGCTCGTAAATTCCTGCCGTGCGTTGAGATAGCCTTTCGCTCCGGCGAGCATCACGTAGCTCACACCGCGTTCAAGCGGGAAGCTGAACGATCCGTCGGCACGGGCTATCTGTTTCTGGTTTGATCCGTCATTGCCTACTATTCTGATTACGGCGTTGGGCACAGGCTCTTCGTCTTTGTCAAGCACCCAGCCGCTGATCTGGATCTTCAGCTCGGGGAGTTCGAATGAATAGATTTTGTCGTATCCGCGGGCATCGCCTCGGTTACTGGTGAAGAATCCGCTTTCACCTTCGCCGAAAGTGATGCCGAAATCATCGCTCGCGGAGTTGATGGGACGTCCCATGTTTTCTACCTGCCAGCCTCCTGAGGGTTGCAGTTTGGCACGGAAAAGGTCAAGACCGCCGAATCCGGGATGGCCGTCGCTTGCGAAATATAGCACAGAATCGGTGCGTACGTACGGGAACATTTCATTACCGGATGTATTGATCCATTCTCCGAGGTTTTCGAGAGAGCCGACTTTATCAGTCAGATTGATTCGCCATAGATCGCGACCACCGCTTCCTCCGGGCATATCGCTTGAGAAATAGAGCCAGCGGCCGTCGGGTGATACGGCCGGATGACCCATGGCCGACAGGGTGTCGTTGATCACTTCGAACTTCACCGGCGCACTCCATTTAGCATCGTTGCGGCTCGATGTGAAAATTTCGACTGTAGTGTGACGGTTGGGTTCGCGGCGGGCGCGCGTGAGGTACATCATGTTGCCGTCAGGCGAAAAGGATATTATGCCCTCGTCCATCTCGGTGTTTAATTCGCCCTCGACGGCTTCTGGACGCTGCCATTCGCCTTTCTCATTTTTTGTGGCGACGTAAATGTCTCCTTTTTTCATGCCTGTGATCTCGCTTTTGGGACCTGAGACTTTTTCACGTGTAGTGCCGAAATACAGACGGTCATATTGGCCGGGCACATACATGGGGCCGAAGTCGCTTCGGGGGGAATTGAACAGGTCGGCTTTGCGCACCACATATCTTGTAGCTCCGCTTTTGTCAACTCCGAGCCGTGCGCCGGCCAGTCCCTGCAGGGCTGTGGGGTCGCCGGGTTTCTTAGCGAGAAATTCCTCGTAGGCTTTTACGGCAGCTCCGTATTGCCCGGCGGCGTGCTGCATTTGCGCGAGCCTGAGCAGTGCGGTTGAGTCGGGATAGTCGTAACGGATCGCATTCTGATAGGCAGCAGCCGCACGCTGAAACTGACTCAGCCGCCTATGACATTCGGCCATTTTGAACGCGACCTCGCCTCTAAGCGGACGCTCTTCTTTTTTTGTAAGCTTGTTGTATATTTTCCGGTAAGTCTTGGCCGCATCGAAAAATTCGCCACGTTCGAGTTGCTCGTTGGCGGTAGCGAGTTTCGCACCGCCGCATGCTGCGGTCATAAGCATGACTGTGAGACAAACCAGAATATTTAATATATGGTTGCGTTTCATCATCTCGTAAAAAAGTCAAAAGTATATGGAATATAACGCCGGATACACATATATATTATATATCGGGGTAAATTACGGTTTATAATGAGTCCATGAAAAAATTTTTTGGTGTGCATGACCTGCGTGTGTCGGAATGTCAGATGCCGAGTATAGATCTTGGCCTGGTCAGATGTTGAAAAAAGTTTGAGATGTAAACTGCTGAGGGATAGGGTGATGTTGTAAAATT
>CAMWNG010000045.1 GCA_947175575.1 uncultured Bacteroidales bacterium
TACCATCTCGTGGTGCCCTGCTATCGGCGATAACAATAGGATAAAACGCGTAGTTCTTGCGACCGTGGCGTTGTAATCTGATTTTTGTTGCCATTAACTTGTTTGATTAATTATTTTTGGTCTTGCATTGAATTGCGACCGCAAAGATACGCATTTTTTTTCACTCAGCCAAACCCCGCCGCATTTTTCATTTTTTATTTTTAAGTAATTCTTAAAAATTAGCTTGACCCCCCTTGACTTTCCGTTACCGTCCCTCGTCGTAGGATTTCGAGGCGCGTTGCACGTATCCCCGCAGGATCTGATAGATCAAATTCTCTGTGGGCGCGAGTTCAATGCTCTCGCCTGCTCCGAGCAGCATTTCGCCGGCGAGCGCCGAAGCGATATTGAGGCGCTCTTCCACCGGGAGTGCGCGAAGAGTGTTCAACACGTTGGGAGTAAAGACAATGCTGTGGTTCATATCCATATTGTTTTGAGGTTTCACACCGCAAAGTTAATCCTGTGCATGTGCCGAATGCTGACACATGTGTGTTAAAAATAAGTTAACGCAAATTTTCCCGAACCGACTCATAGGCCGGTGTTGAAAACCGGTAAATAAATTTGAGGCATATAACGCTCATTTTTCGTCTAATTTTACTAAATTTGCATCCTAAAACCTTTGTTGTTATGAAATTCACCTTCAAGCCTCTGATTGTGGCTGCCGCTTTCGGCTCACTGTTATATACATCCGCTCTCGACCTCCCCGTAAGGCGCATCCAGGGCCGTGACTATTATATATATAATGTGAAACGTGGCGAGAATATTTATGATATAGCCGAGAGTCTCGGTGTTTCGAAGAATGATATCGTAAAATTCAACCCCTTCGCTGAGGATGGACTGCGCCAAGGGCATACTTTGTTTCTGCCCGTAGAAGAGTTCGCTGAAGAGAACCCATCTCACAACGGTATAACTGAATCTGAAAACGGCACCATGCTCCGATACAAAGTGGAAAAAGGTGAGACGCTATTCGGAATAGCCTACAAGTTCGGAGTGACTCCCGATGCCATCGCCGAGCTCAATCCGGGTGCGAATGCCGGAGTGCGTCCGGGCATGATGCTCAACATTCCCGCCGGAGATATGGATGCCGATACTCAGCCTTCGACCGAAATGACCGAACCGGCCTCTGTTGAGGTTGAAAAGACGTACACCGATATCCCGGAACCCGAACCACAGGAAATGGGAATCACTCCCGTGAACAGGCCGCTGGTGGCCGTGCTCCCTGGCGAAGAACCGGTAGACACATTCACATCCGTGCCTCCGCTGCCCGAACGTGAAGCCCGGCTCACCCCGGTCGACCCCGGGCTCGTAATCAAAACCCCGGACGAAGAAGCGGTGGAATCCACAATCGCCCTGCTCCTCCCCCTTACACTCAACCGGGAAGTATCTGAAATGAGCCGTACCGAACGCTCAGCTGCCGACTTTGCACGCGGATTTCTCATGGGGATCGAAGTAGAAAAGGACAACGCCACACCCGTAACTGTCAAGATGCTCGACACCGAAAACAGCGCTGAACGCCTCCACTCGATCCTAAATCCCGACAGCCTCGCGGAAGCGGATGTGATCATCGCTCCGGAAAATCTCGGATCACTGGCAGAAATCCTGCCGGTTGCTGACCGTCTCGATTCTTATGTACTGAACCTGTTCGCCGTTGCCGACACATCCTACGTCACCGATCCGCTGGTGCTTCAGGCCAACATTCCCGCGCCACTCATGTATGAGAAGGCTGCCGAGACCCTTTTGGCTTCCTACTCGGAACATATCCCCGTATTCCTGATCTCGAAAGGCGGAAAAGGTGAGAAACTGCCATTCACCAACTATCTGCGACAACTATACGCTTCGATGGGAGTGGAACCCATGGATCTGGTCTATGAAGGTATGCTGACATCCGCCGATGTCGAAAATCTCGACACCGAAAACAGCTATGTTTTCATTCCTGCATCGGGTGCGCTCACAGAGTTCAATAAATTCGCGCGCACCCTTGCCACACTCCGCGAAAATGCCGCCGATCCCACATCAATAGCCGTTTGGGGCTATCCCGACTGGACCACATTCCGCGGTGATAACCTCGAAATGCTCCACCGCCTCGGTGCCACAATTTATTCGCGTTTCTACTGCGACGAAAATTCACAGGCTGTCCGCGATTTCGAAAAATCGTTCCGCGAATATTACGGCTGCGAACCCGTCGAGCAGGTACCTTCACAAGCTATCATGGGTTATGACACAGCCCGCTTCCTGTTGCACAACCTGAGAGAGAACTCGGGAGCGTTCACACCCGAACAGCAGCCGCTTTTCCAAGGACTCCAGAACTCATTTCTCTTCATAACCGATAACGAAGACCCCGAAAATCATGCCGGCCCGGTAAATCACGTGCTTTATATCGTCACATTCCTGCCCGGCGACGCAGTTTCGGTCGCTGTGATCTGATATGAAGCGCGACATCAGGAACATCTCGGCCGCCGTGATGGTCATGCTGGCTGCCGCAATGGCCACGCCCTCGCTCAGAGCACAGGCCCATTATCGGCCGCATATCTCGGTGGGCGTGCGCGCCGGCACCGACATGTGTCGCACGGACATGACTCCCGCCATACGCCAGAGCTGGCTGTGGGGCGGTATGGGCGCTGTCACTTTCCGCTACACTGAAGAGAAGATATTCGGACTCGCTGCCGAACTCGGACTCACCACACGCGGCTGGCGGGAGGACTTCGAAGAGACATCGCTCGAGTACAACCGCGCGCTCACCTACATAACCCTGCCGGTGATGACCCACATCAATTTCGGCGGACCGCGTGCGCGTTGTTTCGTGAATCTCGGTCCTGAAGTATCGTTTATGATATCCGAGAAAACCACTGCGAATTTCAATTACCGCGACCTTTCCACCGTGACCGAATGGCCCGAACGCAGGCGACAGACAGCTCAGCTCGATATGGCAGTCGCCAACCGTTTCGACTACGGCATAACCGGTGGCGTCGGCGGAGAATTTTATTTGACGCCACGCAACAGCATCACACTCGAGGCCCGTTATTACTTCGGACTCGGCAATCTGTTCCCTTCATCGAAAGCCGATGTGTTCAGCGCTTCACGCTGTTCCACAATCCAGTTTTCGGTGGGTTATAACTTCCGACTCAAATGAATTCCAACAATAACGATAAACCGAAATTCCAGAAACGCACTCCGGAGCCGGTTGATTTGGCCGGACGCAAACCGCCGAGCGACGAAGCCATCGAGGCCGCCGTCCTCGGAGCTCTGCTGATAGCGAAAGACGCGTACTCAACAGTGTGCGACTCACTCCGCCCGGAAATCTTCTACAAACCCGAGCACAGACTGATATACGAGGCCATCCAGACCCTCGGTGCGGCTCAGAAGCCCATCGACTTTATCACTGTCATAAATCAGCTTGAGAAAAACGGCACACTCGAACAAGCCGGCGACCGTGCCTACATCGTAGGACTCACCACAAACATCGCTTCGGCGGCGCATATCGAGTACCACACCAAGATCATCACCCAGAAATATCTCGCACGCGAGCTCATAACTTTCGGCGCCAAGGTGCAGGCCGAATCTTTCGACGAGAGCAACGACATCGAGGAAGTTATGCAGGCCACCGAGGGCGAGCTCTTCGAACTTTCGCAGCGCAACGTCAAAAAAGACGTCACCCAGATCGACCCTGTTATCATGCAGGCAATCCAGCAGATGCAGGCATCCGGACAGCGCGCCTCGGGCCTGAGCGGGCTGGAGAGCGGCTACCGCGATCTTGACCGCGTCACTTCCGGATGGCAGAATTCCGACCTCATCATCATCGCAGCCCGACCGGCTATGGGTAAGACCGCGTTCGTGCTGTCTATGGCGAAGAACATGGCAGTGAGCTACAGCATTCCGGTGGCCATTTTCTCTTTGGAAATGAGCAACCTGCAGCTCGTGAACCGTCTGATATCGAACGTGTGCGAGATCGACGGCTCCAAAATCAAGAGCGGTCAGCTCACCGAAGCCGAATGGCAGACCACCCTGGCCCGCCTCAACATGCTCTACGGTGCGCCGCTCTATGTGGATGACACTCCATCGCTCTCAATCTTCGAACTCCGCACCAAGGCCCGCCGCCTTGTACGCGAGAAAAACGTGAAATTCATAATCATCGACTATCTCCAGCTGATGAACGCTTCCGGCATGAAGTTCGGTTCGCGCGAACAGGAAGTATCGACTATCTCCCGCTCGCTAAAACAACTCGCCAAGGAGTTGAATATCCCCATCGTGGCTCTGTCGCAGCTAAACCGATCGGTAGAGTCGCGTTCGGATAACAAACGTCCTCAGCTGAGCGACCTCCGCGAGTCGGGAGCCATCGAACAGGACGCTGACATGGTATGCTTCATCCATCGCCCCGAATATTACAACCGTAGTGGCGAGGATGCACAGGGCAACGATATCCGTGGTCTCGCGGAATTCATCATCGCCAAACACCGCAGCGGCTCGGTTGAGGACGTGAAATTGCGTTTCCGCGCATCATTCGCCCGATTCGAAAACTGGGACGAGACCGGATCCACCATAGGTGAGACACGCTCTAAAATCGGCCGCGACGATCCGTTTGAAACCAAAAACGACCACTTCTCGGGTGGCACCGTAGAATTCTCACCTCCAAAATCAGCCGACGATCAGGCTCCCTTCTGATTCTCAGTCATCCCGACAATAAAAGCGACATACAAGATGATTATAACACTGATAACCCTCTTTCTTGCCGCTGCAGGATTCGTCTGGGGCAAGATAAGAGCCGACATCATGGCTCTCATAGCCCTGCTCATCCTCACACTGAGCGGTATCATCACCACCGGCGAGGCTCTATCCGGTTTTTCTAATCCCATCGTCATAATGATGATAGGACTTTTCGTGGTCGGAGGTGCCATCTTCAATACAGGTCTTGCAAAAATGATCGGCGCGCGCCTGCTGCGTCTTTCAGGTGATAGTCCCACACGCATGTTCATGCTCGTCATGGGAGGCACGGCGCTTATCGGTGCTTTTGTCAGCAATACAGGCACAGTAGCGCTTATGCTACCGATCGTCGTTAGTATGGCCGGAGGAAATGGCGTGAATCCGTCACGACTGCTCATGCCGTTGGCCTTCGCGAGCAGCCTTGGCGGCATGATGACCCTCATAGGCACTCCGCCAAACATCGTTATCGCCGAAGTTTGGGAAGAACTTGGAAACACTCCGTTAGGATTTTTCTCATTCTTGCCCGCAGGAGCCGTATGCCTTGTGGCCGGTACTCTTCTGTTGATTCCGCTGAGTAAATTTTTCCTCTCGGGAAAAGGAAAAGACCGCAATACCCCCGATGGAGACACCAAAACCATAGGACAGCTCGTATCTGAATATGAACTCGAATCCGGACTCTACGGCCTCATAGTAAGCGAGAATAGCGAAGTGGCCGGACACACCCTCGCCGGCCTCGATTTACGCGGCAAGTTTGGCATTGACGTTTTGGAAGTGCGACGTGGCGATCGCCCGGGCCGCATCATAAGGAATGTGACTCAGCACGCTGCACAGCCCGACACCGAGCTTTCCGTTGGAGAAACGCTCTTTGTAAGAGGCTCACGCGAAGCTGTCGAACGGTGCGCAGCTCGGTACGGACTCGCAGTGGACAAGGACGCCGAACTGCAATTCTATGATATTGGAATCGCCGAAATTGTCCCGCTTCCGCAATCCGCGATACTCAACAATACCGTCTCGGAAATAGGATTCCGTACACGTTACGACGTAAATGTGATCGGTGTGCGACGCAAAAACCGTATCATCACGTCATCATTGAGCGATGTCCGCCTCAGACAGGGTGACGTCCTGCTGGTTCAGGGAGCCTGGGAGGCCATCGCACGTCTCAATCGGGAACGCAATCTCTGGGTGGTACTCGGTCAACCTTTGCAGGAAGCGGCCAAAGTGACACTCGACTACAAAGCTCCTTTAGCCGCCCTGATAATGCTGGCCATGATAGTGGCTATGATTTTCGATATCGTTCCGGCTGTTGTGGCTGTTCTCGCAGCTGCAGTGGTAATGATTCTGACAGGCTGCTTCCGCAATGTCGAGGATGCTTACAAAACCATCAACTGGGAAAGCGCCGTACTCATCGCAGCCATGATGCCGATGTCATTCGCTCTGGAGAAAACCGGGGTCTCCGAACTTGTCGCCGGCTCGCTTGTCGAAAGTCTCGGTCAATTCGGCCCCGTCGCGCTCCTCGCAGGAGTATTCTTCACCACCTCCATCATGACTCTCTTCATCAGTAACACAGCTACTGCCGTACTTATGGCTCCGATTGCTGTGGAGAGTGCGGTGGCGTTCGGAGTCAGTCCCCTCCCCTTTCTGTTCGCCGTTACATACGGGGCGAGCCTTTGCTTCGCATCACCCTTCTCTACACCTCCAAACGCACTCGTGATGCCCGCCGGGCAATACACCTTCATCGACTATATTAAAGTCGGTCTGCCCCTACAACTTCTGCTCGGCGTCCTGATGATATTCATCCTGCCTCTCTTCTTCCCGTTCTAACCACAGTTCAGCTCGATATCGCGGACTCACAACCGGCCCGATTGCGGTGCCAACCCGACAAAAAATTTCGCACAATGCGTCTGATTGTCGCAAAGATCACTCTTCCGCGTCGTATCTTTGCCTTCAAATGAGATACGCACACATCCAACAAACCGTTCCACAGCGGTTCAGAACCGCCTCCGACCACTCGAAATCCTTCGAGCGGTTCCTCGGACGTACTCTCTCCCGACATGAACGAACCCATATCTCTGCCATCGAAAGATTGCGTATCACCGATTAATATCCCCAGGCTGGTGGAGCGGCCTCATCAAATCGGGATGTATCTGCCGAGACAGTATCCGCCTTTAACGATTCAATAACTTCGCGTTCGATCTGTCCTTTCCTCCTTGCAAGATCATCCTGGGATTTATATGCCATTATTGTACGTTTGAAAACTTCTTCTATAAGCTTCGAATATTCATAGATTATGACACCGCCGCTATCGTCTCTTTCATTGCCTACCATCAAAAGCATCTTTCCTTTGCGAAGCAAGGCGAAATAGAAGTTCTTATTTTCATTTTTTGCAACGAGTTTATATCCGTCATTCATGAAACCGTCTGTAAGAGCTATTGAACAGCTGTTATCCCAATTGGCGGCAGTTTCTATGCTGATCTCAAACGATGTTATTTTTGCTCCGAAATTCCAATGATAATATTTGAAATAATCCCATGAATTTATATCAAACTCCCAGTCTTCCGCGCCCATAGGAGCCGCGAAGTCTGCTGTGACTTTTATTTCGTAACGGGAACCTTCTTTTTTCAGATCCTCAAGCTCTACTGATGATATATCCAAATATTTTTCCGGATTTGTGAAGTGAACAGATGGAGTATCATTAAGAGCATATTTTCCTATTCCTTCATCATTCACCATCGCAACTATATCAGATACGATGTCTGAGACTTTTAAATAATCACTACGCACATGGGCCGCCGGTATATTGGGATTGACATCATCGAACTCGGAGTTCTTGATCATCTTGCCCTCCGCATTCAGGAAACAGAATGTGTGCTTGTCTCTCGCGATGAAATTCCATTTACCGGTCCATGCCACGAACTCATATTCATCGAATTTAACACTCTGATTTCCATCCTTATCAAGTACATAATAGTTATCACCTTCAGAAGCCAAGAATTTATCATTCCCCATTATCATGATCCTATCATATTTCGGACGTATGACAACATTGAAATCGAAATCCATCACGCCGTAATATCCGTCATCATTTCTGAATACAAAATACTCGGAATTATAATTATTTACCGATTTGACTTTATTCGGACAGATATAAGCTTTCTCTCCATTTTTATCAATAAAGACAATATGATCGTTTCGATCCTGCACCAATAAAAATCCATAATTGTACCAATTGATTTGCGGAGTGAAACCTTCAGGCAATTTATACACTTGATTCCCGTCTTTGTCTATTATGATATACTCTGTTTGAAAATTATACTTTTCAGATTCTATTTTTACTAAAGCCAATCCTTCCGAAAATTTCCAGGCATAGTCATATTTGGGCGAGACTACGAGTTGTCCGGTCTTATCAATGAAGCCATAAAGGTCATCCTCAGTCTGGATTAGCAGCAGTCCATCAGAGAATTCACTCTTACATGAAACGATTTCTCTTCCTTTGACAGGATCAAGAGTCGCGATCTTCTCTCCCCTCCCGTTTATCAGACTGATACGTTCTTTGGGATAGGTTACAGGCATAACACCTTCTGACATTACTCCGACAGAATAAAGGCCTTCAGCATCATTAACGAGTTCCGGTTTTTCCCCAGCTTTATAGACTGAATATCCGTTGTTCTCTTCAACAGTAAAATATCCGTTCACTACTGGCGACGGCATATTCTTAAATTCGTTGGGATATTTCAATTCGCCATCCTGACCGAAAAAACTCCAGTTCCCGTTAGCACTTTCTTTCACCGGAAAATAATCTATGCGGTCGTAATATGAGACCGTATCGGAAGAGCCGCAACCATACATCATCAAACCGACTGCAATAGACCCGAGAATATTTTTGATTTTCATATTAAATCTATCGATATTGATTTATACATACCTGGCAAAGTTACTCAAATTTTATGAAATCGGAAAGCGCCCCATCTAAATTAGCGAACTTAATGTTCTGTAAGGGATAGGATCGATGTACCAGACCGTCTGCCTTCCCTCCAACAAGGGTACGCAGACGTTCCGGCTGAGGCTACCAACCCTCTAAATCTGCCGCATGGGCTTAGGTAGGCGCACTGAACATCGAATGACAATTCCATAATAAACAATCTCCCCGTAATATCATGTATTACAGGGAGATTGTGAGTATTTAGCAATTTATTTATCGGAGGCGATACCCTTCCATACTGCGGCACTGAGAAGTGCGCCGAGCATCGGAGCGACGATGAAGAGCCAGATCTGCGAAATGGGGGTGCAGTCGCCTTCAATGCAGGCGAAGATGGCCGGGCCGATAGAGCGGGCGGGATTGACAGAAGTGCCTGTGATGGGAATGCAGGCGATGTGAACGAGAACAAGGGCGAGACCGATGGCAAGACCGGCGAAAGCACCCGCACCTTTCTTCGAGTCTGTGGAGCCGAGCACCACGAGAACAAAGATGAAAGTAAAGATGAATTCAGCTACGAAAGCAGGCACGAGATTACCATCTGCATACGAGTTGGCACCCGTGGTGGTAGTATCATTGAAGATGTGTGAGAGGTCGCCGCCGGTGTGAACAAGGAAGTAGATAACGGCAGATGCGATGATGGCACCGATAACTTGAAAGACCATGTAGCCGCCGGCTTCCTTGCCGCTCATGCGACCGCTGGCCCATACACCCAGGGTAATAGCAGGATTGATGTGGCAACCGGAGATGTTACCGATGGTGTAAGCCATAGCAACGACAGCGAGACCGAATGCGAACGCAACGCCAAGAGTGGAAACACCGAAACCGGTGGTTCCCAGGCCGATGCCGGCGAACACGGCGGCACCGCAACCCATCAATGTCAGCACGAAAGTACCGATCATTTCGGATAAATACTTTTTCATAATCAAATTATTTAAGGTTTTAAGTTAGTTATTACTTGAAGTTCAGGTGATGAATATTAGTAGAGTGCATATCAATTATGGAAAGCACCGGGTTTGGTGGCAAAGGTAATCAAATAATTTTGATTCTGCAAAATTACTGAACTACTTTTGATAAAACCTTAAAAAACTCAACGTAATATACCTTTTTTAGGGTATTGCGGATTTGCGGATTTTTTCGGAAATTTGCAGTCTGTTTTGAAAGTTAATCAGAATGCGTCTGTCCGACCTTAAGACCGGTGAATCCGGCGTAATCGTCAAAATCAAGGGCCACGGTGCTTTCCGGAAGCGTGTCATTGAAATGGGATTCGTGTCCGGCCGTGTCGTAACATCCCTGCTTGACGCGCCCCTGCGTGACCCGATAAAATATGAACTGCTGGGGTACGCAGTGTCCCTGCGGCGAGCAGAAGCCGAGATGATCGAGGTGGTGAGGATAGATAATGATGCAGAGAGCGAAACACTGAAGCCTCAAAGCCACGGCACCACCTCGAGTGAGACCCGGCCAGCCGAAGAAGCGCATGAAAAACGTCGCACCGTGAATGTGGCGCTCATCGGAAATCCCAACTGCGGAAAGACGTCATTATACAACGACATTTCCGGTCAACGCGAGCATGTGGGCAATTACAGCGGAGTGACCGTAGAAGTCACATCCACCACTTTCAAATACAAAGACTACACGATCAGACTCACTGATCTTCCGGGAACATATTCGTTGGCGGCGTATTCTCCAGAGGAACTGTATGTTAGGAATTATCTGAAGGATAACACTCCCGACGTAATAGTAAACGTAGTGGACGCGACAAACCTGGAGCGTAACCTTTATCTGACCACCGAACTGATAGACATGGACCGCTCGCTGGTTATAGCCCTGAACATGTACGATGAATTCAGAAACAGCGGCGCACGGCTCAATCACAAGATTTTGGGTGAGATGATCGGTGTGCCTATGGTGCCGGTGGTGGCGCGCACGGGCGAGGGAGTCGAGAATTTGTTTGACGCGGTAATACGGGTTTATGAAGGTCGGCATGACGATGTGCGCCATGTGCACGTGAACCTCGGTAACGACATTGAGGGCGCAATACGCACTCTGACCGACCTGATCAAAGCATCGCCCGGAGTGGGTCGTCAGTTCTCGCCACGCTATCTGGCCATCAAATTTCTGGAAGACGACCGCGAGGCCGACAGGATGCTGACCTCTCTTGAATCATATGAGCAGCTGAAACAGACCCGTGACCATCTCAAGGCCGATCTCGAACACCTGAACGATGAGGATATCTCATCGATGATCGCCGGCGAAAAATACGGTTTCATAGCCGGTGCACTGGCCGAAACTATGGAGCCGGGGGAACAGAAATTCAACACATCTACGTCGGTGATAGATGCCATCGTAACCAACAAGCTCTTCGGGTTTCCGATATTTCTGGCAATCATGCTGTTCATCTTCTGGGCTACATTTTTTGTAGGTCAATACCCGATGGAATGGATTCAGGACGGGGTGGCATGGCTTAGCCGTCTTTCGGGTCGTACACTTCCGGAAGGCATACTCAAAGACCTGATAACGGACGGCATCATAGGAGGCGTGGGTGGAGTGATAGTGTTCCTCCCCAACATTCTTATATTATATTTCTGTATATCGTTCATGGAGGACTCGGGGTATATGTCCCGGGCTGCTTTCATCATGGACAAGATAATGCACCGGATAGGACTGCACGGAAAGTCGTTCATTCCGCTGGTGATGGGCTTCGGGTGCAACGTACCGGCAATTATGGCCACCCGTACAATCGAAAGCAGATCGAGCCGCCTGATAACCATACTTATAAATCCATTCATGTCATGCACGGCCCGCCTGCCGCTTTATGTTCTGCTGACCGGCACATTCTTCTACCGACACGCCGCATTGGTGTTCATGGCTCTTTATATTTTGGGAATAGCAGCTGCGGTAGTCACGGCAAAACTGCTGCGACACTTCAAGTTCCACAAGGACGAAACTCCGTTTGTGATGGAGCTTCCTCCTTACCGTATCCCTACCCTGAGAGCCTCCCTTCGCCACACATGGGCAAAGGGCGAACAATATCTGCGCAAGATGGGCGGTATAATCCTGCTGGCAAGCGTGGTTGTGTGGGCGCTCAACTACTTCCCGCTGCACGATAGTCAGACTCCACGAACTTCCGATCCGGCACGCATCGACCTCGCACACGATTCTTATTTGGAAGCCGCAGGCAAAGTCGTCAATCCCGTAATGGAACCATTGGGATTCACCTGGAGGTCGTCGGTTGCGGCCCTGGCCGGAGTACCGGCGAAAGAAATAGTGGTTTCCACGCTCGGAGTGCTCTACACGGACAACGAGGCTGTGACTGATGCCACACTCGGCGAACGCCTCACCGCGCCGGGTTCTTCCGGGAAACCCGATTTCACGGCAGCGGCAGCCTTGAGCTTCATGGTATTCATACTGCTTTACTGCCCTTGCATGGCCACCGTAACGGCCATCATACGCGAAAGCGGTCACTGGGGTTACGGAGCTTTTTCAGTATTGTACAACACGGCGCTCGCATGGGTGACGGCATGGGCGGTGTATCACATAGCATTATTATTCTGAGATGAAAACCGAGAGCTGGCTGGCATCGAGACTTAGCCTGCGCCGCGGAGTGGCGGCCAGCACTTCGACAGGCGCCGTGATAGCCGTGGCGGGGGTAGCCATAACGGTCACAGTGATGCTCCTGACACTGGCCATCGTGGCCGGATTCAAGAATCAGATCGAACAGAAAGTGATGGGATTCGAGCCTTCAGTGGCCATCTTACCCCCTTACCACCCCGATACGGGAGTGTCCGAAAACCTGATGCAGGCCGATTCAAGCCTCGTAGAAATAGTATCGACTACCGTACCGACAGCGAATGTCGTAACTGAAATTCGAAGATACGGCATCCTTAAAACCGACTCCGACTTTCTGGCCGTGCAGTTCACAGGACGCGGAGAGAGTCATGATGACAGTTTCGAACGAGCGAACATGAGAGAGGGTAATTGGCCGAATTATACAGATCAGGAGAAACGCAACTCCATAGTGATCTCAACCGAAATGGCAAGTCGGCTTGGTGTGGAACCCGGCGATGAAATATTCACATATTTCTTCTCGGACGGAGCCGTCAAGACCAGACGTGTGACCATCGAGGGTCTGTACCGATCATATTTCGGAGAATATGACGCCACGGTGGCCTACGCGTCGGCCGATATGCTGTCGGGCTTGAGTTCAGCCGACACGGTCTTGTGTACAGCCATCAGTCTGGAAGGAATCGACCGTCGGCACATAGCGGAAACAAGTTCGCGGCTTCAGGGGGCGATGATTGAGGCTTACCAGAAAGGTTCGCTGGATAATCTGTATCCGGTCACGGACGTCCTACGCACGGGCGCCGTGTTCTTCAACTGGCTCGATCTGCTTGACACCAACGTGGCTGTGATTTTCATACTGATGGCATGTGTGGCCGGCTTCACTCTGATTTCAAGCCTGTTCATACTGATTCTTGACCGCGTGCGCACTATCGGTGTCCTTATGGCCTTGGGGATGAGTCCCGGTGGAATCAGCCGCATTTTCGTACTGATGGCACTTCGTCTGACAGGACTCGGGATGCTCATCGGAAATGCGCTCGGTCTTGGCCTCATATTCGCACAGGCACATTGGCATTTCATTCCGCTCAATCCGGAGATGTATTATCTGCCGTATGTTCCTATGGAACTTTCCGCTACGGCATTCGTGTGCCTCAACATAGCCGTAGCGGCCGGGGCATGGCTCATATTGATACTCCCGGCACGCTTGGCCGCACGAACATCACCCGCAGAAGCAATGCGGTTTGAATAAAAGCATGAACAGATGTAATTACAAAAAAACTGCCGACTGTTGGGGTACAGCGCGGCAGCTTCATGTATTATATGTTTTAATCAATAAGAGAGCTTGGGTTCAAGTTCCTTGGCCTGTTCGATCATTTTTTCGACTTCGGAAACGGCAGGGACACGGTTGCAGAGGTTCTTGGCTTCGTTAACCTCAACCAGTTTGGGCTGGAGATTAGCGGCAACGCGGTGGCGGAGTTCCTTTACGGTGTCGACCCCGGCAGCTTCGAGAAGTTCGGCGAACTGGCCGGCTACGCCCTTGATGCGGAAAAGGTCGGCGTGATTGGCCCATTTGAGAATGAGCTTTTCGGAAATACCGGTTTCTTCAGCAAGTTTCTTACGGTCTTTGGGGGTTGCTGCACGTTCAAGCAGGGCCTCGGTAGTTTTTACTCCGACGGCTTCGAGTTTTTCGGCATATGCGGGGCCGATACCTTCGATTTCATCAATTTTGTAAGCCATAGTATATAGTTTAGGGTTTAAGTTTCAACATTTTACCCGGTGGAAAAGTTGACTACCTCAAAAATATTTAACAGTTATTAACTTACAGAGGCGCTTTTCTTTGATGTATTTGAGAACATTGTGAGCGGTGAAGTGTTAATATTTTGAAACGGAGTGCATCCGTTCTCAATATTATTCGTAACTTTGTCAATTAAAACGATTTCCCTCATATATAAATGACTCAAACGGAAACTCAAGACCTCATCATAGATTGCATCCGCGACCGCAAAGGCCGTGGTGTAACAGTGCTTGACCTCAGTGAAGTGCCGGGTGCATCGGCCTCCGAATTCATCATCTGCGAAGGAACTTCAACCACGCAGGTCGGCTCAATCGCCGACCATCTCCGCCGCCGAATGCTCGAGGACGGAGGGCTCAAACCATATAATCTCGACGGCGCACGTGAAAATTCGGAATGGACCGTGCTTGACTACGGTGACATCTGGGTTCACGTATTCCTGCCCGAAGCCCGTCAGCGTTACAATCTGGAGGATCTCTGGAGCGACGCCGCAATCACCGATATTCCCGATCTTGACTAACAGAATCCCTCTACATCTAATCCTAACTTATGCCCATATTCCCCCAAAATAACAATTCCGGAGGACGCAAACCTATCAAAATCAACCTGTGGTGGATGTACGCAATGGTGTTCATCTTCCTGGCCGGAATGTATTTCCTTGATGACAACTGGGTGACCAAGCAGGTAAGCTATTCCCAGTTTGAAGAAATCGTAACCCGCGACCACGGTATTAAAAAGATCGTGGTATTTTCAGACAAGCGCGAGGCCGAAGGCATGCTCACCGACTCATTGGCGCGCGTGATGTTCCCCGACACACGCAACGAAGGCAAACTGCAGGCCAAGGTGGTAACTGAAATCCCGTCGGCCGACAAATTCGATTCGAAGATAGACGAATGGCGCGCTTCGGGAGCATTTACCGGTGACGTGAAGTATGAACGCAGCTCGCAGTTCAGTTCGTTCCTGTGGTCATTGGCACCGATCGTGATCCTTGTGCTCGCATGGATCTTTATAATGCGCCGCATGAGCGGGGGCGGTCCCGGCGGAGGCGGTGCGGGCGGAGTGTTCTCCGTAGGCAAATCCAAAGCCATGCTGTTCGACAAGAACAACGCCAACAAAGTGACATTCAAAGATGTGGCCGGACTCTCCGAAGCCAAGACCGAGATAGAGGAAATAGTTGAATTCCTCAAGAATCCCAAGCGCTACACCGATTTGGGCGGCAAAATACCCAAAGGCGCTCTGCTGGTTGGCCCTCCCGGCACGGGTAAGACCCTGCTGGCCAAGGCTGTGGCAGGTGAGGCAAACGTACCGTTCTTCTCTATGTCGGGTTCGGATTTCGTAGAGATGTTCGTGGGTGTAGGTGCCTCCCGCGTGCGTGACCTCTTCCGACAGGCCAAAGAAAAGGCTCCGTGCATTGTGTTCATCGATGAAATCGATGCTGTGGGTCGCGCCCGCGGACGCACAGCCGGCATGGGGTCCAACGACGAACGCGAAAATACCCTCAATCAACTGCTCACCGAAATGGACGGTTTCGGCTCCAACAGCGGCGTGATTATACTCGCCGCCACCAACCGCGCCGACATCCTGGACAAGGCTCTGATGCGCGCCGGTCGTTTCGACCGTCAGATATATGTGGATCTGCCCGATCTGCCCGACCGCGTGGCCATCTTCAATGTGCATCTGAGAAAAATCAAGACTGACGCCTCGCTCGACGTGGATCTGCTCGCACGACAGACACCCGGATTCTCCGGTGCCGACATAGCGAACGTGTGCAACGAAGCCGCCCTGATCGCCGCGCGCAACAACAAGCCTGTAGTTACAAAAGAAGACTTCTCGGCCGCCGTAGACCGAATCATCGGAGGACTGGAGAAACGATCGAAAATAACTACCGCAGAAGAGAAACGCGCTATAGCCGTCCACGAAGCCGGACATGCGACGGTTTCATGGCATCTGCAATATGCCAATCCGCTGGTGAAAGTGACCATCGTTCCGCGTGGGAAAGCCCTCGGCGCAGCATGGTATCTGCCGGAGGAACGACAGATTACCCCCTCGCAGGTCATTCTTGACGAAATATGCGCCACCCTGGGCGGCCGTGCGGCGGAAGAAGTGTTCCTCGGACGCATCTCTACCGGAGCCGCCAACGACCTCGAACGTGTCACCAAGCAGGCCTACGCCATGGTGGTCTACTACGGTATGAGCGATAAGCTCCCCAATCTCTCATATTACGACTCGACAGGACAGGATTACGGATTCACGAAGCCCTACTCTGACGAACGCTCACGTATCATTGACGAAGAAGTGTCGCGCATAATCGCAGAACAGTACGAACGTGCCAAGGACATACTGCGCAAGCACGCAGAGGGACACGGACGCCTCACCGACGTTCTCATCAACCGTGAAGTGATCTTTACCTCCGATGTGATAGATATCTTCGGCGAACGCCCCTGGAAGAGCCGTACAGATGAGATTCTGGCACAGGATCCGCGAGTAACTGACGTGGAAGCAACTGAAATTCAGCCGGACACTCTCGCGAATGCTGACAGCGACGGCGCCGGAGAACAGGAGGAAGATGTGACACCACCTCCATATATTCCGACAGATGATACCGGTGACTCCCAACCAAAGGAATCTTAACCTCAAACATAATGCTCCGCCACACCAACCACCGGCGGAGCATACTTTTTGTTTTAGACAAAACTTTTCAGACAGTTATACACTGAAATCTGAAAAAAATTTCGTATCTTTGCGAAGTTTTTGTGCCCTGATCCCGTTCGTATGGGATATATGGTTAATATACAAATAATTACACATGATCAGCATCACTTTTCCCGATAACAGCGTAAAAGAGTTCGAAGCAGGCGTAACTCCCTACGACATCGCCAAGTCAATCAGTCCCCGTCTGGCTGAGGACATACTGGCAGCCGAAGTCAATGGCGAAGCCTGGGATATAAGTCGTCCCATTGACTCCGACGCAACCATCAAACTTTTCAAATGGGAGGATCCCGAAGGCAAACACGCCTTCTGGCACTCTTCGGCTCACCTGCTGGCTGAGGCTCTTCAGGAGCTTTATCCCGGTGTGAAATTCGGTATCGGTCCCGCAGTGGAAAACGGTTTCTATTATGACATCGACCCCAACGGCCATACCATCACCGCGGACGATTTCAAGAAAATCGAGGACAAGATGCTGGAACTGGCTCGTGCCAAGAACGACATTCGCCGCGCAGACATCTCCAAAGCCGACGCCCTCAAACTTTTCGGAGACCGTGGCGAAGTGTACAAATGCGAGCTGATTTCGGAACTTGAAGACGGCCACATCACCACATACACCCAGGGAAACTTCACCGACCTCTGCCGCGGTCCGCACATTCCGAACACCGCACCCATCAAGGCTGTAAAGATCACCTCACTCGCAGGCGCTTATTGGCGTGGCGACGAGAAGCGCAATCAGCTGGTGCGCGTATACGGCATCACCTTCCCCAAAAAGAAGATGCTTGACGAATACCTCGCCCTTCTGGAAGAAGCCAAAAAGCGCGACCACCGCAAACTCGGCAAGGAAATGGAACTCTTCGCGTTCTCACAGAACGTAGGCGCCGGTCTGCCTCTGTGGCTTCCGAAAGGCGCGGCCCTCCGCGACCGTCTTGAACAGTTCCTACGCAAGATTCAGAAAAAATACGGCTATCTGCAGGTAATCACACCTCACATCGGCAACAAAATGCTCTATGTGACCTCTGGACACTATGCCAAATACGGCAAAGACTCCTTCCAGCCCATACACACCCCCCAGGAAGGCGAGGAATATCTGCTCAAGCCCATGAACTGCCCCCACCACTGCGAGATTTTCCGCGCACTGCCCCGCTCCTACCGCGACCTGCCTCTGCGTCTGGCCGAATTCGGCACAGTCTACCGCTACGAGCAGTCCGGCGAGCTCCACGGCCTGACACGTGTCCGCGGTTTTACGCAGGATGACGCGCACATCTTCTGCGCTCCCGACCAGATCAAAGACGAGTTCCTCAAGGTGATGGATATCATCTTCTACATCTTCAAAGCCCTCAAATTCGAGAACTTCGAAGCCCAGATCTCGCTCCGCGACCCCAATAACAAGCAGAAATACATCGGATCCGACGAAAACTGGCATCTGGCCGAACAGGCCATCATAGAAGCCTGCGCCGAAAAAGGACTTAACGCACGCACAGAACTCGGCGAAGCCGCTTTCTACGGACCCAAACTCGACTTCATGGTGAAAGACGCCATCGGACGCCGCTGGCAGCTTGGCACCATTCAGGTCGATTACAACCTGCCCGAACGCTTCCAGCTGGAATACACCGGCGCGGACAACCAGAAACACCGTCCGGTGATGATTCACCGTGCGCCTTTCGGCTCGATGGAACGCTTCGTCGCAGTCCTTCTGGAACACACCGCCGGTCGCTTCCCCCTCTGGCTCACGCCAGATCAGGCCGTAATCCTTCCGATTTCTGAGAAATACAACGATTATGCACGCAGCGTGGCAGCCGCTCTCGAAGAAGCCGACATCCGCGTGACCGTAGATGACCGCAACGAGAAAATCGGCCGCAAAATCCGCGACAACGAGCTCAAGCGTATCCCCTATTTGCTCATTGTTGGCGCTGTCTATTAGACACCTCTCCTAGCCCACGAGACTAGGCGTTCTCTCGTATGCGGTCTT
>CAMWNG010000046.1 GCA_947175575.1 uncultured Bacteroidales bacterium
TGGCTGATTATTTTATTATTGACTGTGCGATTTCTTATATCGAACTCACGTTATTTAGCTCCGATTTTCTGGGTTTATACCGCTGCATCGATCACCAAGACATTCTTCATCACGGCAGGAACCTTCGGCGCCATGACCATCTTCGGCTATACCACCAAGCAGGATCTCAGCCGTTTCGGCGCTATTCTTAACATGGTGCTGATCGGCCTTGTGATAGCCATTGTGGTGAACATCTTCGCGCATTCCTCCACTCTCGACTGGATAATCTCGATTGTCGGCGTGTTCGTGTTTGTCGGTCTGACCGCCTGGGACACCCAGCAGATCAAGACCATGGCCGCCTATTTCCCTGCTGATCAGGTAGGACGTCTGGCCACCATCGGTGCGCTCAACCTCTATCTGGACTTCATCAACCTCTTCCTCTTCCTGCTCCGTTTCTTCGGCAATAGCCGCGACTGATGGGATTTTTTCCCGCATACCGTAGAATCGCGTCCCTGGGGCTGCCAATTCTGGTGAGCCAGCTGGGCGCGATTCTCGTTGCTTTCGCCGACAACATCATGGTGGGGCGATACACTACGGAATCGCTCGCCTCGGCCTCGTTCGTAAACAATGTGTTCAATGTGGCCGTATTCTGTATCATTGGGTTCACTTATGGCCTTACGCCGCTTGTCGGTGCGCTGTACGCCCGGTCCGAACATGTCTCGATAGGGTCGGTAACACGTGTGGCCATGTGGCTGAACACAGCTTTCGCGCTCGCAGTCACATTGGTGATGACCGTGGTATATTTCAACGTGCACAGGATGGGACAGCCGGCAGAGCTGCTGCCGTTGATCAAGCCTTATTTCCTCCTCTATCTGTGCGGACTGCTGCCGGTGTCCCTATATGGTGTTCTGTCGCAGTGGAGTTACGGAATAGGGCGCACGGCCCTGCCTATGTGGATCACCCTCGGAGCCAACCTGCTCAACATCTTAGGCAACTGGCTGTTGATTTACGGACATTGTGGATTTCCCGAACTGGGACTTTACGGCGCAGGCCTGAGTACCCTGACCGCACGGTGGCTGTGTCCGGTTGTCCTTATGGCGGTGTTTCTTCGGGCCCGGCGCTTCAAACCATACAGTGACGGTTTTTTGAAGGCCCGCGCCGGAGCCGGAACTGTCTCTCGGGTGTGGCGGACGTCGTTCCCGGTGTCTCTTCAGCTGACTTTCGAGAGCGGTTCGTTTACTGCGGCCGCGATCATAGTGGGATGGTTGGGCGCTATTCCACTCGCCGCTTTCCAGATCATTGTGATAGTCGGCACACTTGGGTTCTGCATCTATTATTCGATAGCATCTGCCATCACCATCTGTGTGGCTAACGCGGCCGGTACCGGGTCGCGCGGAGAGATGCGCCATATGGCCTGGGCCGGTTATCATATAATTCTGTTGCTCGCTCTGGCGGCGTCGGTAACATTCGTCACGGCCGGTCGACAGATGATGCATCTTTTCACGGAAGATTCGGCTGTTCTCGCTCTGGCCGGCACGCTGATCTTTCCCCTTGTTCTATATCAGCTCGGCGACGCCACCCAGATCGCTTTTTCCGGAGCGTTGCGAGGTACATCGCACGTGATGCCGATGCTGTGGATAGCTTTTGTGAGCTATGTTATCTGCGGGCTTCCGGCCACGTATATATTAAGCAAACCGCAGGTCCTGGGGACCTACGGCGCCATATTGTCATTCTCCGTGGCATTGTTTGCTGCCGGAGGACTGTTCCTTTATTATTTCCTGAAGGTCACTCGGAAGCCGGAGTGACACGTCCTGAAAGACGCAGGGTGACACGCTCGCTCTTGCGTGCTTTGGCTCCGCGGAAGCGCACGCGCACATCCTTGTTCACGTTGCCTTTCTGGCCGGCAGGGACGAAAGTCACTTTTATCGTGGCTGATGCGCCGGGCGCGATGGGTTTAACCGGATATTCGGGTCGTGTGCAGCCACACTGAGCCGAGGCACTGAGCACAACCACCGGTTCGTCCGTCACGTTTTTGAACTCGAATTCGTGTACGACAGGCTTCGCAGAGTCGGCTACCGTGCCGAAATCGAATTCGGTCTCGGGAAATTCCAGGGACTTGGCTTGGGTGATTATGACCGCGAATATGGCGGTAAGAATCAATATGATTTGTCTCATTTGTCCAGAGTTTTAAAGTAACGGTCAAGTATGTTTTTCGCAGCTGTAAACGAACTGCGACGATGGCTTTCCACGTCAGATTCAAGTCTGACAAGGTTGGCGGCGATGTCCGGATCGTTATAGAAATGGTTGCGCAGCTGCTCGTCAATGGTTTCGTACATCCAGAAGCGCGCTTGTTCGCGGCGGCGTCGGTCAAAGTAGCCGTTCTCGCGCACAAACGCGAAATAGCGGTCAATCATGTCCCAAACTTCAGGAATTCCGAGTTCGAAATAGCCCGAATAAGTGAGTACCTCCGGTTTCCATCCCGAGGGAGCGGGCGGGAAGAGCTGCAACGCGCTGCGGAACTGTGCCTGCGCAAGCTGTGTCGGGCCGATATTGTCACCGTCTGCTTTGTTTATTACGATACCGTCCGCCATCTCCATAATGCCTCGTTTGATGCCTTGAAGCTCGTCGCCCGTACCGGCAACCTGAATCAGCAGGAAAAAATCGACCATCGAATGCACGGCGGTCTCGCTCTGTCCCACACCCACGGTTTCAACGAAGATGTTGTTATAACCTGCGGCCTCGCATAACACTATGGTTTCGCGCGTCTTGCGTGCGACCCCGCCCAGGCTGCCCGCCGACGGGCTGGGGCGGATGAATGCGCCGGGATGTGTGGAGAGTTTCTCCATACGGGTTTTATCGCCGAGAATCGAGCCTTTGGAGCGTTCGCTGGAGGGGTCTATGGCGAGTACGGCCAGTCGGGCGCCGGGAGTCTTGAGCACATGCAGACCGAAGACGTCGATAGAAGTGGATTTGCCCGCGCCGGGTACACCGGTGAGACCGATGCGTCGCGAATTGCCGGAGTAGGGCAGGCATTTTTCGATTACTTCTTGTGCGCGCGCGTAATGCTCAGGCGCAGTAGATTCCACGAGAGTGACAGCTCGGGAAAGCATCATGACGTCGCCTTTCAAGATTCCTTCGACCAGTTCGCCAGCCTCGGGGAGGGGCTTGCGGCGTCCGCGCCGGAAGTACGGATTGACGGACGGAGGTTGGACGACGCCTGAATTCACTGTCAGGCCCAGATATTTCGAGTCATTTTCAGGATGTTCCATTATCTGCCGGATTTAATTGTCAGATGCAAAGTTAGCAAAAATAGGTCGATACTTCCCATTCAAGGGGTTAGATTTTCGGTTTTTTCACGTCTCATTTGTCCTCATGCGTTTTTTTGACTAATTTTGTATGATATGAAATTCACGCTTACAAAGAATACGACGAATGCGCTGAAGGTGTTTTCCGCCCTGCTGGTGATGGTACACCACTATGTATTGTTCATAATGCCGCCTGATGTGGTTATCAGCTCTTGGATCCTTCGGGGGCTTGAAGGGCAGGCCGGGGTGCTCGGCGTAGCGATCTTTTTCTTTCTCTCAGGCTATGGTCTGATGGAGAGCGAAAAGCATACTCATCTTAGCTTTAAGGAATTCACGGAACGCCGTTTTTTCAAGGTTTACCTGCCTGTAGTGCTGGTAACGGCTATCTGGATGGTTGTGTGTGAGTTTGTTCCGGGATTCACACATCCTTCGGATGAAAGTGTGGGCCGTATAGTGTGGGGACTTCTTTTCAGCTTCAATGATGCTGTGATGTGGTTTGTAAGGGTGCTGATAGGTCTTTATGTCATCTTCTATCTGTTTGTTCTTATATATAAACGAAACCCTAAGGGCGGTCTCGTCTTTCTTGTGACAGCCACTGTCGGACTTATCGTCGTTGTCGTGCTCCATTTCGGAGAGTTCGCCGCCATTTCGGTGCCACTGTTTCCCTTCGGTATGGTTCTGTCGATTTACAGGGACAAACGCGCCACGGTGCCGGTGATGCTGGGATTTCTTGTCGTCTTGGCGGTATCATATTATTACCTGTATTATTTAGGACTGGCGGTTCATGCTTCCGTGAATTTTCTAATCATAGCTCTTATTATGGTGATATGTTCCCTGCGCAGGATCGACATAGCTGTGCCGGCAGTGCTCGCCCTCCTTTCTTATGATGTTTATCTGATTCATAATAAGGTTATTATGGTGATATCCGGGCAACCACACCTACATCACTTCCGCATTTATCTCCTTATAACCGCCATCTGCACTTTGCTTTTCTTTTTTCTGCGGACAAGGCTGTCGTGCAAGAAAAAGTCCAAATCAGTGGTCTAAAAGCCGGAATTATGCTTGACGGCATGCGTTAAATGTTAAAAAATGCTAACGGCAAGCATTTTATTGCTCAAAAATTATGTTGCATAACATAAAACCGCTACCTTTGCAACGTGTTTTTCATGGTATTAGATTTAAGGTTAAAGAGATTGCTCGTCGTGATGACGAGTAATTTTTTTTGACCCTGACAGATCCCTGATGAATCATCCGAAAAAACAGTTTACCGTCAACAAATATCACAGATATGAGAATAGGAAACGGATTTGACGTACATCGCCTCGTGCCCGGACGCCCGTGCATTATCTGCGGAGTGGATATACCCCACGAACTCGGGCTTCTCGGCCATTCAGACGCCGATGTAGCCCTACATGCCCTCGCTGACGCCCTGCTCGGCGCGGCGGCCTTGGGCGACATAGGCGCACATTTCCCCGATACTGATCCGGCCTATGCCGGGGCTGATTCGCGTGTGCTCCTGAGACGTGTGCGCGAACTGCTTGCCGAAGCCGGGTTTGAGCCCGTCAATGTGGACATAACGATCATAGCCCAGCAGCCCAAGATGCTTCCGCACATTCCCCGGATGCGCACAAACGTGGCACACGACCTCCGGCTGCCCCTTGATGCCGTGTCAGTCAAAGCCACCACCACCGAACGGCTCGGATTCACGGGCCGCGGTGAAGGAATCGCCGCCCAGGCATCAGCCTTGATCGATAGCGTTAAAGACTGATAACACCTTGTTTTCTCGGAATTTTTTATTACCTTTGTCGCCAATTCCGTACTCACATTTTCTTCAATGAAAAAATATAACCTCCTCAATGATGTCCTCGGCTGGGTGTGCTTTGTCATAGCCGCCGTGACATATCTCCTCACCATTGAGCCTACAGCTTCATTCTGGGATTGTCCAGAATTCATCTCACAAGGTGCGAAACTCGAAGTGGGACACCCGCCGGGCAATCCTATCTTCATGCTCGCCGCCCGCTTTTTCGTAACTATCTTCGGCAATAACATCGCCAACGCCGCCGTCGCCGTAAACTCAATGTCGGCATTGCTTTCGGCGGCGACCATCCTGTTGCTGTTCTGGTCGGTGACACATCTGTCTCGCCGTCTGATCGTGGCCGATGACGCCACCACAGTGAGCGTCTGGCAGATGGTGGTGATTTTCGGTGCGGGTATCTGTGGCGCCCTGGCTTATGCGTGGAGCGACACATTCTGGTTCTCGGCTGTTGAAGGCGAGGTGTACGCCTTCTCCTCGTTCTGTACGGCGCTTGTGTTCTGGCTCATCCTCAAATGGGAGAACCACGAGGCGGAGCCACATTCCGACCGCTACCTCATCCTCATCGCCTATATCATCGGCGTCTCGATAGCCGTGCATCTTCTGAATCTTCTCTGTATCCCGGCCATCGTGCTCGTGTTCTATTATAAAAAGTATAAGAATATCACCGCGACAGGTTCACTGATAGCCTTAGGCGTCTCGTTTGTCATCGTGGCGCTCATCCTCTACGGACTCGTCCCCGGCTTTGTGAAGGTAGCGCAGGCCTTCGAACTGCTGTTCGTGAATCAGCTCGGCGCATCATACAATGTCGGTGTGCTTGTGTACGCGCTGCTCTTTGTGGCGTCGTTCATCTGGGCTGTCGTGGCTCTCTACCGTCAGAAGAGTGCGGCAATGATAAAGTTCAGCGCCTTCCTCACCATAGTGCTCTCCGGCATGCCCTTCATCGGCAGCTGGTGGGTGGCTCTGATTCTTGTGGCTGCCCTTGGGATATATCTTTTCATGATATTGCGCAGTGTGCCCGTGCGCGTGTTCAATGTGGTGATTCTCAGCATCGGTCTTATATTCGTGGGCTATTCATCCTACGCCCTGCTGCTGATACGTTCACACGCCAACACACCGATGAACCAGAACGCCCCCGACAATGTGTTCGCCCTTTCGAGCTATCTCAACCGCGAACAGTACGGCGACCGTCCGCTGTTCTCAGGAGCCGTCTTTGCCGAGGAACTCGAGACACAGGAATATCCTCAGGGTTCGGGTATCTATTACGTGATAGTGGATGACCTGGGTTATCCGCGCACGAAACTTCTCGACGGTGTGCTGCGCGATGAGCGCGACGAACCGTATTCGACTCCCGAATCGCAATATTCCAAGGTCGTCAAGACCGACCCGCGTCAGCCAGACCGTTATGTCGAGGGCGCGCCCAAGCCCAACTATCAGGATATTCCCGACCTGAAGATGCTCCTGCCGCGCGTCTATTCTAACGACCCCTCGCATGTGGCGGGCTATAAAGGCTGGGGACTCTACGAGACTCCCGACATCAGCCAGATTCCCGCAGAAGTTCGCGCACGCTGGGCCGAAGCCGGTTTCGCGCCGTTGCATGAAGTGGCTCCCTATCTCTCCAGCCAGCAGGAAATCGTCACCAACATCGACCACAACGGCAACGATGTGCTCAGCACCTCGGCGTGGAAACCGTCGTTCGCTGTCAATCTGCGCTACTTCTTCAACTACCAGTTCGTCCACATGTACTGGCGTTACTTCATGTGGAACTTCGCCGGACGCCAGAATGACCTTCAGGGCAACGGCGAGCCTCATCTCGGCAACTGGATTTCCGGTATTCCGTTGATTGACAATGCACGTCTTGGCGACCAATCCCTCCTGCCCGACGAGTATGGCAAGGGCAACAAAGGCCATAATGTGTTCTACATGCTACCGTTGCTGCTGGGAATCATCGGTCTGCTCTGGCAGGCGATGTATGTGAAGCCCGGCAACCCGCAGCGAGGCATCGAACAGTTCTGGGTGGTGTTCTTCCTGTTCTTCATGACAGGAGCCGCCATCGTGCTCTACCTCAACCAGACACCCGGACAGCCCCGTGAGCGCGATTATGCGTTCGCAGGTTCGTTCTATGCGTTCGCCATCTGGATCGGCATAGGAGTGCCCGCCATCGCCATGATGTTACGCCGCCTCATCGCCGGCCGCAAAAATAAGGAGAGCCGCGTGGCCGGAACCGTATCGGCCGCTGTAGCTGTGGCAGTCGGAATCGCCGTACCCCTGCAGATGGTGTCGCAGACTTGGGATGACCATGACCGCTCCGGCCGTTATGCCGCGCGCGATTTCGGTTTCAACTATCTCTCGTCGGTCGGGCCGAACGGCATAATCTTCTGTAACGGCGATAACGACACCTTCCCCTTGTGGTATGCTCAGGAAGTGGAGGGATACCGTACCGATGTGCGCGTGGTTAACCTCTCGTATCTCACCACCGACTGGTATGCCAATCAGCAGCGCATCCCGTCCTATGACGCCGCTCCGATACCGATGTACGCATCGCCGTCCGACTATGCCTACAACGACATGGCCTGGAGCTTCATCATGGCTCAGACCGATACGCTTACGCCTGCCAAAGACGCCTTGCGCGAAATGTATTCCAATGTAGGACGTTACAAATATCACATCCTCACGCAGCCCAACATCATCATGGATGTCGATTCCGCAGCTGCAATGTCCGCATTCGGCATCGATCCCGAAAATCCCGGACACGCCAGATACATCATGCCTTATCTGAGCGACATCACCACCAATATTTCCCGCATCGGCAAACGCGGGCTGAATCTCGGCAATGTGCTTTCTCTGGACATGATCGCCAACTCGGTGGAGAACGGTTTCAGTCGTCCCGTCTATTTCGCATCCACCGTGCCTTCGGATTATTATCTGGGGCTTACGCCGTTCATGTCGTCGACCGGTATGGCCATGCAGGTGACTCCGTTCGCGGCTCCGAACGCGGCTCCTACTGTCGAGACAGCCTACGACAACATCATGTCGCAATTCCGCTGGGGCGGCCTTGACACCGATAATCCCGACGCACTCTATCTCGACGAGACCGTGCGCCGCATGGTGTCCTCAACCCGCAGCGCCATCTTCTCCAGCGCCCGCGACCTGATCAACACCGGCGACGCGCCAGCATCGGCCCGCGCCATCGAAATCGCGACAGAGAAAGGATTACCCGTTCCGGCCACACATGCCGACATGGGGCGTCAGCTTCTCGAACTCATCGAGACCAAACTTCCCAACAGTGTGGCTCCCTACGACGGCGTGCTGCCCCTCTACATGGCCGAGGCTTACTATGACCTCTATCTGACTGACCGTAATCCGGCAGACCTCGAGGCAGCCCGGCGCATTATTGCCGAGCACACTCCGCGCTACGCACAACTCGTGCGCTATGCGCAGAGTCTGCGTCCGTCTCAGATATCAGCCCTCGGAAATTCCGAACTCAACGCACTGCAGTATCTCGGAGCCATGATTGCGATGCAGAACCGCATAGAGACCCTTGCAGCCCTCGAGAAGAATCCCGAAGCCAACGCGGAGATAATCGAGGAATGGTCAGTCCGTCCGTCTTACGACGCCCTTATGCGCTCGACGCCGCTCCTCTATATTCAGGGATTCACCGAAGAGGATCTCACGCCGCAGCTGGCCAACTATTCCGGTTCGACCCGTCAGGTATTCGAGTATGCGCTGTCGACTCTCAAGGCGCAACGCGCCGCCGGACTCGACCCGATGGCCATCTCCAACGCATGGATGCAGGAATATGATATCCAGCCTTTCGCCTGGAATACCCTGCTGCGCTACTGATCATGTTCATCGAGCAGCCGCCGCTACTCTACCGTATCCTGTTCCCCGAGGCTATCTGGCGCATCAACCGCCGGGGACGCAGGGTGGTGTATCTGACCTTTGATGACGGGCCGGTGCCTTCGCAGACCCCGTGGGTGCTCGATATTCTTGACCGATACGGAATCCGCGCCACATTTTTTATGGTTGGAGACAATGCGCGCCGATATCCCGATCTGCTTGAAGAGGTGCTTCGGCGCGGACATTCCGTGGGCAACCACTCCATGCACCACATCCAGGGCGTGCACACTTCCACACCGCGCTATCTCGCCGACATCGAGGAAGCGGCCGGATATATTCCCTCATCGCTTTTCAGGCCGCCGCACGGAATCATGCGACTGGCTCAGGCGCGCGAACTCCGCTCGCGCTATAACGTAGTGATGTACGATGTTGTGACCCGCGACTATTCACGCCGTCTCACTCCCGATCAGGTGCTTGAAAATGTCTGCCGTTATACGCGCCCCGGGTCTATAATTGTCTTTCACGATTCGGATAAGGCCGCGCCAAATATGCGTGTGGCCCTGCCGCGCGCGATCGAATGGCTCTTATCGCAAGGATATGGTTTCGAAACCCTGCCGATGGCCTAAGGGGCATATCCTCGGAATGATGCGGCAGGCCGGTGCCGTGGCCGCCGGATGTGCCCGTGCTGAGGGTATATCCGCCGGATGTGCCGATGAATTTTCCGGTTGGCTCAGTGAGGGCTGGCACGGCGGCATGGAATGGCTCGAGCGGCACGCACGGTTGCGTCTGACGCCGGAGTCGGTCTTTCCGGGTGTGCGTACAGTGTTGTGTGCGGCCTTCCCCTATGCCCATCAAGGCGGCCATGGCCACGCCCACATAGCCGATTATGCCCTCGGTCAGGATTACCATACCGTGCTGCGACGGCGTCTGCAACCTGTTGCCGACGAGATTTTTAACCGGTATGGCGCCCTGAGCCGCATCTGTGTGGATACAGCGCCGCTCCCCGAACGCTATTGGGCCACCATGTGCGGACTCGGCCGCCCCGGCCGCAGCGGACAGCTGATTGTGCCCGGAGTCGGAGCCGGCGTATTCATAGCCACAATCCTTACCACCCTTGAACTGTCACCCGATTCTCCGCTCGCAGATTTTGATCCGTGCGCCGACTGCCGTGCATGCGTCGATGCTTGTCCGGGACATGCTATCGGTCCCGGGCGCACGATCGACGCCCGGCGCTGTCTCAGTTATCTGACCATTGAACACCGAGGCCCGTGGCCTGATGACGCACCACGACCGCGCGGTCGGTTATACGGCTGCGACATCTGCCGGAGAGTGTGTCCGCACGGGGGTGGGCAAGTAGAGCCGTTGCCCGAATTCACTCCGCGTACCGAGCTAAAAAGTCTTACGCCGGAAACGGCCCGCGACATCACTTCAGGAGAATGGCGGCGGCTGACCCGGCCCAAAAACTCCACATCCGCCATGTCCCGGCTCCCGTATGCGCAGTTGAAAGAGACATTGAAGGCGCTTTTCGGGTCCAAGTGAGCCTGAATCTGTCAAGGTATTGGATTTACCTAATTAAAAGGGCGCTAATCAGCTAAATAGGGGCGTTTTTGAGAGGGCTTAAAGCCTCACGTACACCTGCAATTTTCCTTAGGTTGTATTTGCTATCTAAATCGATAAGAAATCCTACGATTTAGATAGTATATATGGTAATCTTTCATTATCTTTGCACCAAATTTACGCCTCAGAATAATCCGGGGTGTTCATTTTTTAGTCGCTGTTCATTATCATTGAACAAGGGCATTTCGTTGAACACAAGCAAAGCGACGGGAAGATTGGTGACGGCTGATTGTTTTGTCGTTAAGGCTGTCAATAATGCCAGGGGCAAGCCTCAGCCATCTTTTATGCGTGAGATGTAGCACCGTCGCCATTCCTACCGTCACTTGATTTCGCGCCATTGTCCCGAAGACAGTGCCTGACCCGGCCCAAAAACTCCCATCCGCCATGTCCCGACTCCCGTATGCGCAGTTGAAAGAGACATTGAAGGCGCTTTTCGGGTCCAAGTGAGCCTGAATCTGTCAAGAACCCTTATTATAAGCGGGAAGTCGCCAAATTCTTGCCATTCAAAATCTTACGGTTATCCGTGAGCGAAAAAACCTGAAATTAACAAAATTTAACGGGGGGGGGTAGTTTTTATATAGAATTTTCTTCCTAACTTTGCAGTGCAAGAACGTGCAAATGCACAAAAAGAAAGCATTAGGAAAACCCCAAAAGTTAAGGAAATCTATGTCAGGGCTGCGTTGTGAAACGCGGCCCTGATACTTTAGTATCGGCTCGTCGGGGAATCCACTCGTTTTTATATTGACCCGGGAGAATCAGCATTTCCAACAAAAAATCGCACAATCGGTCCGATTGTCGCCCGCACCCTCATCCCGCGTATTATCTTTGCACCGGAATTCCAAAACAAACTAAACACACCAAGACAAATCCATTAGAAAAAAGTATTATGACAAACTCGACAATCACCCTTCAGCCCCTCTGGATCAACCACATTGAACGCTTCCCCGAACGCATGCGCCCGCGGCTCTACGGCGCACTCATCGCCTTCCTGCTCCACGGCACACCTATCCCCGAAAAGCTACTCCCCCACCTCGGCATTATCCTCGACCTCATCGACGCCGAAAAAGGCGTCCCTGCGGATAACTCAACGACATCCGAAGCCCTTCCCGCTCCTGCCACGGCCATTCCCGAACCTCCGGCTCAGGAGCTGGAATATCTGCGCTCGTTCACCAAGGCATGCTCACGCCGTTTCTGCCTGCAATACAATATCGACCGCGAGACTTTCGACCGCGCGGCGCGGGCCATCGTTGACTACTGGCAGATCGCCTCCCTGCACGACGGCCCGATACGTCATGCCTCCGAGGACGAATTCTGGGTAGACATCGCCAACGCCATGCAGTATGAATTCGCTGTCACGCGTCGGTTCTCGAACCAGACCGGAGGGCAAAGATATTAAGCCCCGTTCTTCCTATGACCGTTTAGGGCATTGGAATGTGTCAAATTTTGCATGACTAAATCCAAAATCAACATTATGAAATTCTCCACACTTGATCAGAAGAACGTAATCGAATGTCGTAATCTTTCCTGCGACGAAGACGGATCGCTCGTGCCGGTTCCGAATCCCGGTAACGTCGCTATCCCCGCAGGATATACGCCGGTGGCGCACATCCGTGGACGGATAATCGCGCTTAAAGGCAGTGAATTGGCGGTGATTATCCGTGGACTTCCCGGTACGCCCCTCACACTGCCGGAAACGCCGGCCCGCGTATCGCTTTTCGGTGAACGATTGCTCATAGAGATGTCCGACGGGTATCAGATGTTAGCGGGACCCGACCTCGAAAGCGGCACTCTCATTTCCTATGGCGAACGGGCCGGGCGTCGGCAGATTTATGAGACACCGCAACTAAGTTTTTATTCCGAAGGTAAATGTTCGGCAGAGATTGCCGCGGTTGCGCTGTCGAAACAATGGACCGAGCGTCGTGTGCTTTCGCCTTCCGACATCGCGCACCTGCGCTCCGCAGCCCGTCAGGCCACCGAAGCGCTGGACAATGAGTCGCGTCGGAAGGGATTGCTGATACATCCCATGCTTTTCATCGTGCGCATACGCGACCGCGACGGCCGTCTGATATATGAGTCCGAACCGAGTCTGTTCCGTGTCCCTCAATCGGACGCTCTGCCCATGCGCGTGCAGCTCTCCGAGAACACAACATCAGGCACTTCGGACCCTATGGTGATCTCCACGGACGCATACAAGGTGATGTACGAATATGGCCGTGAGTGGGGCGAGACCTATGCGGGCGGAAGTTTCGAGGTGCTGTGCAGTCCTGCGTTTCCGGTGTTTGACCCATCGGGCACACATGCAGTGACCGGCCGTCAGCGCGCGCAGGATCATTATTTGTGCAACGTGGCCTTTGCAGCGGGTGATGCCGCGCGAATGGATGATTTTTCCGAACTGGACGTGCAGTCGTTCCTGCACCTGGCCGATGCGGACAATATACCGTGGGTAAAAGTCTACGCATCGCGGCTTAGACCGTCCACGGTGAGCGGTACATTCGGCGTGCGCCCGGGCAGGGTGATCAAGGCATCCGAGCTGTTGCCGCGATCTTCGGATGAGGTGCATGCCGTTTACCCATCCGTGCAGCATACATTTACCGCGGCAGCGGGTGCGGTTGCCGGCGACATCGCCCTCCGTGCCGATCTTAAAGTGCGCCGCGCTCCTGTCGCCACCTTCCGCACTTTTGTGAAACCGGGGACATCCGGCACGGGTCTCTGGCACGGATATGTGGCCGTGGAGTTCGGCGACGGATCATTGCTTGTTGAGACAGCGTCAGGCAACGACGGATGCCCGACGGGCGTACGCCCGATGATCGGTTATCCGGCACCGGATGCCGTGTCACTCACCATAGCGTGGTGGAATCCGGCAGCCGGTCATTTTTACGGCAGATTTCCGTTGGTGTGCGATGGCTCGGGGCGGCGGTCGGTGTATATTCATCCGTCCGGTACGGATTTCCTGTTGCAACGCACGGCTGAAAAGTTTGCAGTGCCGGAACCTGAAGATCCTGTACTGACATTCCCGGACAGGCTCGTAGCCACCCCTGCCGACGATCCGCAATTGCCGCTTGCCTGCGGAACTATTCCTGCCGGAAAGATAATCTGTGTGCAGCCTCTCGCAGGTGCGACGGGAGCATGGGATTACGGACGACGGAAATTTCTGATATTCACCACTGCCGGGGTCTATACAGTGACTGTGGACCGCAATGGCCGGTCGATGTCGGTAGGACTTACTGACCGCAGGATTATCGGTTCGGAACTTGACACAGTCGCGTTGCCACGCGGAGTGGCCGCTGTGGCTGAGGACGAACTGGTGATTTTCGAAGGCGGACAAGCGAGATGTGCCGCTACCGGAGTACGTGGGTGCCGCCCGGTGTGGTGCGCTGAGAGAGGTGGCGAGATATGGCTTGTCGGCGGTGCCGAAACGCTCGTGGTGCCTTACGGTATGGACGGAGTGGCATATACTATCGGACTGTCCTTGGAAAAGACAGGATACGCGCCGTGGCTGCACGGGGCCGATGAGTGGTATCTGCCTGCGCATGACTCCGGAGCACCGATGATAGAAGTGTGCTGGAAGGGAATAATCGGGACTGAGCGTTTAGCTCCGGGACAGTTGCGCCGGATGGAATTCACGGCGCGCGGCACATTTTCAGATGTCGCGGTGTCGCTGTCACGATCATTTCTGGGCGCGGAGGCTCCGGCTCCCGAATTGCGCATGATAGTGAACGGCCGCATGGCAATCGGACTGCGGCGCCCGTTCCTGTGTCCTCCGTGCCGCGAATTCGTGGCTGAGGTGAAAGGTAAAGTTTCAGTAAAATCTGTTTTTGACTCGATAAATATCCGCTGATGACGACAGAAGAATTATCGGCCGTATTGGCCGAACATAAAAGACGTGCCGCGAGGTTCGACGAGAAATACGACCCGGTGACGGGCGATCCTGAGTCTCCCGACAGAGTGCGGGTGACAACTCCGGTGCCGGAGTGCCCTGTGGCGTACATACCCCGCCGGATGGCGGATGATCCGCTATATGCTTCAGTGTGCGGCGATGCTGTGGCATGGAAGAAGTTGCGCTGCAGGCACGATTTCGAATACTGGTGTGCCACGTGTTGTACAGTCAAGCATAAGACCGAGGCACGCGACGTGCGTCTGTATCTCAACCGGCCTCAGAGGCGTGTCGCTGCCCTGCTCGAGCAGGATCGTCTGGCTGAACGCCCCCTGCGTCTCATAATGCTGAAAGCGCGGCAATGGGGCGGTTCGACGCTCGTTCAGGCCTATATGGCATGGATTCAAAGCTGCCTGCGGCGCAACTGGCACTCGCTTATCTGTTCGCAGGTGAAGGACACGTCCACGGGCATCAGAGGCATGTACACCAAGCTGCTCGACAATTATCCGCGCGAATTGTGGGAGGGTGATGCCGAACCTCGGTTCAGGCCTTTCGAGAGATCGGCCAATGTTCGTGAGATAGACGGGCGCGGATGCCGTGTCACGGTGTCCTCGGTCGAAAATCGGGATGCCGTGCGCGGGGCCGACTATGCCATGGCCCATCTTACAGAAACCGCTTTCTGGCGGGCAACTCCGAGCCATACCCCCGAGGATGTTATACGGGCTGTATGCGGAGCCATCGCCCTGATGCCCCTGACTCTTGTGGCTATGGAGAGCACAGCCAACGGGACAGGTAATTATTTCCACTCGGAATGGCTGAGATGTCGCGACGGGCGCGGTGACAAGCAAGCCGTATTCGTGCCGTGGCACGAGATCGAGATTTACCGTCTCCGCCCCGAGTCATACGAAGAGCTGGCTCGTTCACTTACACCTTACGAGCGTGAATTATGGGAAATTCACGGCTGCGATCTCGATCAGATCAACTGGTATCGTCACAAGTCGCGCGAATATTCTGACGAGCAGAAGATGATGGCGGAATTTCCGACTACGGACACGGAGGCGTTTGCGGCCACATCCGGCTGTGTTTTCTCCACGCGCGACGTCGAAGCCTTGCGAGAGGGGTGTTCGGAAGGCCGTAGGGGAATGCTTTGTGCGGGTCATTTCTTAGAGGGACCGGCGGGGCTGCTCACGGTGTGGAATCCGCCGTCACCGCGTGGAGTATATGTCGCTGCCGTGGACATCGGCGGCCGCACCTCTCGTGCCGATTGGTCTGTGATCGCCGTGTTGCGCACCGATACCGATCGTCCGGAGATTGTAGCCCAGTGGCGGGGACATATCGATCACGACATTCTGGCCGATACAGCCATGGAAATCGGAAGATGGTACAACGACGCCCTGCTGGCCGTAGAATCGAATTCGCTCGAGAACGGAGCCGGACTCTATGTCCTCAATAGATTGGCCGATTCGTATATCAATCTGTACCGTCGCCGCGGTTACGACTCTGTGAGCGGATTGCCGACCGACCGCGTAGGATTCCATACCAACCGGCAGACAAAGGAAATGATCGTGACTTCGCTGCTGGCGGCTGTACGCCGGCGTTCATACGTGGAACGCGACAGCCGTGCCCTTGACGAAATGCTCACCTTCGAACAGACTCCGCAAGGAGCCTATTCCGCCATGCCCGGCAAACACGATGACATACTGATGACCCGCGCCATCGCTCTATATGTCGCGGAAACGGAGCCGCCGTTACCGGTTCTGCCTCCCGTGAAAATCAGAGTCAGATGGTAAGGTCCGGAGGCTTATCTGCGTGGAGTGGCGAGATAGCGATGGCCGATGCGGCAGTAGAGGCATTTCCGAGTCTGGCAATAGTTGCGGCGCAGGTGAATCAGGGCTTGAGAGGTGAAAGCGTCGAGGCTTTCGACTCCCTCGGTGGTGAATACACGTGTCAGGGAATTGTCCTCGGGCGGCAGTTGCTGAAGCAGGTCGACCGACAGCGCGGCGGCATGGTCATCGGCTGTTTCGAGACCGTATGCGTGCAGCAACGGTATGATCACGTTGATCACGAGGGAGTCGACGGCGGTGTCGCCCAGCACGCTTATGGGACCGTCAGTGGGGCGTACGGGCGTGAAATGAGTGGCCCAGAAACCTGTCAGCGGAATCTGGAATAAGGCCCGGGCTTCATCAAGCGTCTTTATGCGGCTGAAACACGCGGCGAGCGGGAAATCGCCTGCGGTCATGTGCGCCAGGAGTGCCAGACGGCGCCAGGGCGAGCTTTGAGGACGGCTGCCGGAGAATTTCCAGTTGAGATTCCGGGGCGCTTTCAGGTGGTATTTGGCAGCGAGGAAGGTGTAATTCTGGCGCAGGCGGGCGAAATATTGCGCTTCGGGAGTGCCTTCCGGAGGCTGTGGATGGGTGAGCCCGGCTTGTCCGAATATGAAGGCTTCGAGCATGGGGATATCGTCGGAATGTCGCCGCAGGAATGGGAACGGCACAGAGAGTGCTGCCTGTTCCATCGGAGCGCTGTTGGTGGAAAAACCAAGCGCGCGTGCCAGGATTATGAAAGCGGCCGCGCCCCAGTCTTTGTCGCAGGCGTGATAGAGGGCGACGGCTCTGTCTGATTTTGAGTAGAGGCGTTCGTGCGCGAGGGCCGTTATCCAGTCAGTGAGATAAATCTCGGGCATTGTGCGCAGGAATGCGGCGCACGGCAGTTCGGAGGCGCTGTTGCGGGTGATGTGTGCGTAGATGTCGGCCATGCGCGGATTCACCTCCAGCTGAAGGGTCGGTATTTCGGTGCCTGTGGTGCGGTGCACCTGGCGGTCGTGGACGTTTACGACATGAAGGATTACGGAATCGTAAGCGCGGTCGGTGTGATGTCCGTGCCGATGCCAGTCGGAGGCGCGCAGATGTATCTCCACGTTTCCGGCGAGTGTGTTCCCGTCGAGGCGTATCTTGGCATTGAAGAAGTCGGGGCCTTGGGCGGTGTTGTGCAGTCCGGTGTCGAGAATCTCGACCGGGCGGCCGTCAGTGAGGCGCAGCGAAGCGCCGTGCCACAGGCGGTGTGCCCAGATGAACTGCAGGAACTCCTCCTTCATGGCTGTGGAATGGTCACACCAGTTTGGAGAATCCGGGGGGCAGGGGACATGTGAAATTCATGTCTTTGCGCGTGACGGGATGGATGAACCTCAGTGTCATGGCATGCAGTGCGAGACGTCGTATCGGCGAGGCATCGGCACCGTAGCGGCGGTCTCCGACGATCGGATGGCCGAGATCGGCCATGTGGACGCGTATCTGGTTCTTGCGTCCGGTCTCGAGCTGAAGTTCGACCATAGAATATCCGCCGCGGGTCTTGAGTGTGCGGTAGCGTGTGAGTGCGAGCTTTCCCTCCTTGGGGTCATTGGTCGAGAATACCTGATGGGCCGCGTTCTCGGCCAGATAGCTCTGCACGGTGCCCTCCGCGGGGTCGATGGCGCCCTGCACGATGGCTATGTACTTGCGCTCGAGCACCATGTTGTTCCAGTTGTGCTGCATGGCTTCCTTGGCCTCACGGGTCTTGGCGAACATCATCAGCCCGGAGGTCTGCTGGTCGAGACGGTGAACGATGAATATCTTGTTGCGCGGGTCGACACGTTTGACATATTCACGCAGGAGCCAGTAGGCAGTGCCCTCGCTCTTTTTGTCGGTGCCCATCGAGAGCAGGCCGTAGCCCTTGTTTACCACTATGATATCATCGTCTTCATAGACGATGTGCAGGCGAGGGTTGCGGAATGTCTGAAACTCACGCGATGTGTTCACGCGGACCGTCTCACCGGGCGTGAGCGGCTGATCCCACTGTCGGGTGACGGTATTCCCGACCATCACCTGATTATGCTTGAGGTAGTCCTTCACGGTGGTGCGCTTGCGGTCGGGCATGGCTGTCAGCAGGAAGTTGAGCAGGGTGTCGTCGGCTTTGACGTCGAACGACAATATTACATCGGGAGCGAACCGCCTGCGCTCGGCACCCGGTTTGGTTGAACGTGGCTTCGGCATCACTTCTTGGCTTTTCGGGTGGTACGTTTTGCGGTACGTACAGGCTGCGACTCGACGATTTCCATAGCCTGCTCGAGGGTGAGTTCGGCGGG
>CAMWNG010000047.1 GCA_947175575.1 uncultured Bacteroidales bacterium
TACCCCGAAATCCTTACATATACATCATTATTCTTACTTATCCGTGGCATAAGTTACCATTGCCACGGCCAATCGTCATGCATCTGCATCCGCTTGTTTCGGTCACAATGCAACCGCATTGCTCCCTCACTGCGCGAACACATCTGCCTAACGCTTGACCGCCTCAGCGTTAACAAATATTGGGGAACCGGGTCTAAATTCCGATTATTGCGATGCGATTGGTTTTGTCGGATATTTTGTGTAACTTTGCAGTATGGGTAAGATTGACAAGGCAACCGTTGACCGGATTTTCGACGCGACCAACATTGTGGACGTGGTGAGCGATTTTGTGTCGCTCAAGAAGCGCGGTTCCAGCTATCTGGGGCTGTGTCCCTTTCACAACGAGCGTACCCCGTCGTTTTCCGTATCGCCCGCGAAAGGCATTTTCAAATGCTTCAGCTGCGGCAAGGCCGGGTCTGCCGTGTCGTTCCTTATGGATCTCGAGGGCATGACTTATGTCGAGGCCATAAAATGGCTGGGACGGAAGTATAATATCGAGGTGAAGGAACGCGAAATGACAGGCGAGGAGCGCAAGGCCGATGCCGAGCGCGAAGCCATGTTCGCGGCCAACGAGTTCGCATTGACTCATTTTGAATCCACCCTGCGCGACACAGAGGACGGCCGCAACATCGGTCTTGCCTACTTCCGTGAACGCGGAACCTCAGATGCCATGATCGCAAAGTTTCATCTGGGATATTCGCTTGAAAAATCCGATGACCTTACTGTCAAGGCCGAAAAGGCCGGGTTTGCCGAACAGACCCTTATCGACACCGGTCTTGTGATACGAACTGACCGCGGCACTCTATACGACCGTTTCAAGGGTCGCGTGATCTATCCTGTTCACACACTTTCCGGTAGAGTCGTGGCATTCGGCGGGCGCACTCTGCGAAAGGAAAAGACAGTGGCCAAGTATGTCAACTCTCCCGAGAGCCTCATATATTCCAAAAGTCACGAATTATACGGAATGTATCAGGCCCGCAGCGCCATCGCCAAAAAGAAGGACTGTATTCTGGTCGAAGGTTATATGGATGTCATATCCATGCATCAGGCCGGAGTGGAGAATGTGGTGGCATCGTCCGGCACATCGCTCACCGAGGGGCAGATACGCATGATAAAACGCTTTGCCGATTCTGTTACACTTATCTACGACTCCGATCCCGCGGGCATCAAGGCATCGCTGCGCGGCATCGACATGCTGCTTGCCGCCGGTCTGTCTCTCAAGGTGGTGCTTCTTCCCGAGGGTGACGATCCTGACTCATTCGCACGCAGCCACACATCTTCGGAAGTTGAGGAATACATCGCCGCCCACAGGCAGGACCTCATAGGATTCAAGGCTGACATTTTGCTCTCAGACGCAGGCGACGATCCGCGCCGCCGCACCGAGGCTATCAACGACATCCTGCGCTCGATAGCCATAATACCGGATGTGGTGGAGCAGTCGCTCTATCTTGACGAATGTGCCCGCAAGGTCAATATTAACTCCAAAACTCTGGCTCTCCAACTGAGGAAATTTGTGGCCGCCAGAGCGGAGGAACTGCATAAAAAACGTCAGTTGGGCGAGGCGCGCGGCAGTCTGTCCTCGCCTGAGGCCGCCGTGATTGACTCGGCTTATCCACCCGAAGCGGGGCCGGATGATTTCTCTCCTTCGGTCGGACATCCGCAGGCTCCTGCGTCAGCTCGGGAACCGATATCCGATGTCGCACCACCCGTGCGTCTGGCCGAGGAGGATTTGATACGCTATGTGCTCAAACATGGTTTCATGTACATGTGTGAGGCATATCCCGATCCCGAGGCAAGCGAATCGGTGCCGATGAGTGTTACAGATTATATAGAATCGGAATTGAAAGTCGAGGGTCTGCAGTTCAGCTATCCGCTCTATCGCCGCCTGTGGGAGATGACTCTTGAAATACGCGACGGCGTGTGGATGACGGACAGTGTGCGCGCCGAAGGAGAATTCCTTGCCGAGAGACAGAAAAAAATTGAGGAGGGACTGGCCGACATACGTTCAAAGGATCTTGATATGACATCGATCCAGGCTGCCGAGAAAGGCCTGATAGAGCAGGCCGATGCGGAGTACGAACTTCAGACCGATACCTTCGCGGCATCCTATGTGCGCCGCGAACTTTTGAAATGTGACGACCGTCTGATCACCGACCAGGTGGCCGTGCTTACGTCCGAACCGGTGGTGCTGTCAAAGATGTATCCCAAGGTAGACGAGCGCAGCGAGGCTCTGGTGAAGATTCCGCTTGCAGTCAAGACGTTTAAGAGCGTTGTGATAAAACAGCGTCTCCAGCAGATCACTGAAGCGTTACGCCGTCCAGGTTCACCCGAAGAGGTGATGGCTCTTATGGAAGAGTTCCGTCGGCTCAAGCAGCAGAGTATGGAACTCGACAACTTCACCGGCGAAATAGTTATTACTCCATGATTTATGCAAGAGTGATAGTTCCGCGTCCACTCGACGAAGCGTTCACCTACACTGTTCCTGAACATTTGCAGAACCGTATAGGGGTAGGGTATCGTGTGGTGGTGCCGTTCGGCAATAAGCGGTTTGTCACCGGAATCGTTGAAAGCCTTTCACCCGTGCGACCCTCGGATGTGGCGACTTTCAAGGATGTGACGGATGTGGTGGACACCGAACCCACCGTGGTTCATCCCCAGTTGAAGTTCTGGCGTTGGATTGCCGATTATTATATGTGTGCCGTCGGCGATGTCATGAAAGCAGCGCTTCCGGCCGGTCTTAAGCTTGAGAGTGAGACAGTTGTGTCGGCTGTGACAGATCCGGAGCCCGGCGAAGTGGAACGCCTGTCACGGTCGGATTATGAAGTGTACTCCAAAATTGCCGCGTCTGAAAAAATAGCGGTAAGCGAACTTTCGAAGACTTTCAAGGGCGCTGAGGCTGCCGTCACGCGCCTTGTTGATGCGGACCTTGTCGAAGTCCATGAGTCGATGGTGAACAGATACCGTCGTGTAAAGGTCCAGACAGTGCGGCCCACACTCGGCGAGACTTCAGCTGAAGCTGTTTCGGCTGCTTTTGCCGCCGTAAAGCGTTCGGCTGCGCAGACCCGTGCGCTGACAGCTCTTATCGCCTTGTCGGGTTTCAACAATCCGACTGTCGCCACACGAGCTGTCAGCCGGTCTGATCTGCTTGAAAGCGATCCCGAGATAACATGGCCCGCTGTCCAGGCGCTCGCTAAAAAGGGATTGGCTGCGATTACCGTGCGCGAGATGTCGCGTTTCGCACCTCCCGAGGACGGTTCGGGCGCCTTCAATCTCCCGTTGCCAAAACTCTCCGATGCTCAGGCTGACGCACTTGACCGCATTCACAAGTCATTGATGGTAAAACCCATCACGTTGCTACGAGGCGTAACGTCTTCAGGCAAGACCGAAATCTATATCCATCTGATACGCCATGTACTCGACCAGGGGCGGCAGGCGCTGTTCCTTGTACCTGAAATCGCGTTGACCACCCAACTCACCCGACGGCTGCAAAAAGTGTTCGGAGCGGCTGTCGTGATCTATCATTCTAAATTTTCCGATAACGAACGGGTCGACATCTGGCGCGACATGCTCCATAATCGCCGTCCGTGTGTGGTGATTGGAGCACGCAGTTCCGTGTTTCTGCCGTTTGCCAATCTCGGACTGGTGATTGTCGATGAAGAGCATGAGCCGAGCTACAAACAATTCGACCCCGCACCACGGTATAACGCCCGCGACGCCGCTATGGTGCTGGCCCAGATGCATGGCGCAAAGACTGTGCTTGGCTCGGCCACTCCCACTGCCGAAACATATTATAAAGCTACCGAGGGCGGAAAATACGGGCTTGTCGAACTTCTTACGCGTTACGGCGACGGGGCATTGCCCGTGGTCGAGACCATTGACCTCAACCGTGAGCGGGAGAAAGGAGCCGTCGTAGGTTCGCTTTCCGACTCTCTGATTGCGATGGGGCGAAGGCAGTTGCGCGACAATCGTCAGCTCATCTTTTTCCACAATCGCCGCGGTTTCGCCCCACGGGCCCGCTGTCGGCAGTGTCAGTTCGTGCCTAAATGTGACCGTTGCGATGTAGCGCTTACCTTCCATAAGGGTACGAATACTCTGGAGTGCCATTACTGTGGTGCGGTTTATCCCGTGCCTTCGGTGTGTCCCAACTGCCATGAGCCGGCCATGCGCATCGAGGGATTCGGAACCGAACGCATCGAGGAGACCATCGAAGGCATCTATCCCGAGGCAAAGGTGCTCCGCATGGACCTTGACACCACGCGCAACAAAACATCTTATGCCAATATTATAGATGATTTTTCGGCACATAAGGCCGACATTCTCATCGGCACGCAGATGGTGACCAAAGGCCTTGATTTCGGGGATGTTGGTATGGTAGGGGTCATCAATGCCGACAATGTGATCAATTATCCTGATTTTCGGTCGGCAGAGCGTGCGTTCAACATGCTTGAGCAGGTGGCGGGTCGGGCCGGCCGTCGTGCCGATCTTCCCGGTAGGGTAGTGGTGCAGACCTATAATCCCGACCATCCGGTTCTACGCTTCGTGAAAGGCCATGACTACGTCGGATTTTACGAATATGAGATAGCCCAGCGACGAGCGCATTATTATCCGCCTTTCGCCCGTATCATTAATATATATATCAAACACAAGGAAGAGAGTGTGGTGGAAGCCGAAGCCCGGCGTTACGCTGATCAGCTTAGGACGCTCCTGGGCAACCGGGTCAACGGACCGATCGTTCCTCCTGTAGGACGTGTAGCCTCACAATACATCCGCCGCATTATGCTACGTGTTGAAAACGGAGTGAGTATCTCCGAAGTCAAGAATCTTCTGCGCCGCAGCTTCATAGAATTCAACAAAGGACTGACACGCACGACGCTTACGGTCTACTATGACGTCGATCCGGCTTAGACCGTCGTTTTTAGTAAAGTTAAGCCCCCGTTCCCCGGCCTTAACAAATATTGGGGAACGGGGTCTCATGCATCAAAAATCGAACAATCGCACCGATTGTTCGATTTTTGCGATCCGGATCGTGCGTTTGTGTAGTAACTTTGCAGTGTCAAACTTACGTCTAATTAATCCAATAACATTATGAAAGATACTGCACTTACCCTCAATCCCCTCTGGATCAACCACATCGAACGCTTCTCGGAACGCATGCGCCCGCGTCTCTACGGTGCTCTCATCGCCTTCCTGCTTCACGGCACGCCCATTCCGGAAAAACTGATGCCGTATCTCGGCATAATCCTCGACCTCATGGAGGCAGAAAATGGTGTCATCCGCGAAAAGGCCGAGGATCCCGATAACCCTGAATGCCTTCCGTCTCTTATTCCGGCTCCTCCCGCCGAAGAACTTGAATATCTGCGCACGTTCACCGAAGAATGTGCCCGACGCTGTTGCGATGATTACAAGATTGACAAGGAGACCTTTGCCTCCGCTACCCGTTCGATCTTTGACCATTGGCAACGAGCCGAACTGCACGGCGCGCCCATACGTCATAAAGATGAAAACGACTTCTGGGAGCACATGGCACGCGCAGTCCACTATGAATTCAAAATTACCCGCCGCGCCGTGTCTGATCAGAAGTTAACGCCGACACCTACGTAAAATCCCATATTACCGGAATTCTTGGCGTTATACTTCTTGTAAGAATCCACTATGTATGAACCATCGTTCTGTTCGGGTCTCTCAACATCATTGGACGTTACGGAACCTGAGAATGCGGGAAAACAATAAATCAGTCCGGCGATCGCATTAAACCGTTTCGTAAATTTCCACATTACTCCGGCCTCTATGGGCATGGCCAGGGCTTGCTTGGATGCTCCGTAAACGAAGTCCGACGAAACCATACCTATCAGATTCTTGTTAGCATCATATTTGAAGTACTCGTTCACACTTGATGCCGAAGAGTAATTGACGGCAAGACCCGTACCGGCGAAGATGTTCAGATTATCGCTGATCCGTCTTAGGACACCGATGGTGACAGTAGGTGTCGCGTCATATTTCTGAGACTGATCAGTGAGACCGGAGGGAACTTTGACACCGCTTGTGGCGCAAACAAGCTTGAAGTATGCGCCCCATGTACGGTAAATACCGCCCATGACTCCGAACTGCGGGATGCCGCCATTGGTGACTACCCCTGCCGGTTCATTTTTTATCGGCCATACAGCTCCACCGAGAACGTCGACAAATCCGAGATTCTTTTTCTTGATTTTAAGGGTAATGACCACCGGTTGTGAATCTTTCAATTTTACGGTAGACGATTTGAAACCTTCCGAGGACGCTGTCAGGGTCTCCAGCCAGTAGGGAACTTCGATGCTGAACGATCCATCGTCTGAGGCGTGTTTGACTTCAGGCCATCCGCGCGAACTTAACTCTGCGGCACCCACAGGATTGCCTTCCTTGTCAAGTACGGTTCCGGTTACAATTTTTGTGGCTTTCAGGGGCACATCCTGTGCAAAGATTGAAATTCCCGAAAGCAGAACAACCAAAAGGAACGATAAGCTTTTTACAGAGATAATTGATTTCATTATAGCGGATATTTTGTGTTATGGCTGCAAAGATAAATTTTATTTTGCAGATAACAAAATTTCGCAGGTGTTTTTTTACCTGCGAAATTTCAGTAAGAAGATGGTTCTATGAAATCAGCAGCCCCAGCGGTCTCGCTGGCGGGAGGCGAGTACGTCTTCGGAGGGATTGGAACACGGATGCCAGAATTTAAGGCTGCCGAGTTGGTCGGGAAGGAATTGCTGTCGCACGAAATTGCCGGGATAATCGTGAGCGTACAGATAGCCTCGGCCGTATCCCATCTGTTTCATCAGCGACGTGGGTGCGTTGCGCAGATGGAGCGGCACCGGAAGGTTGCCGCTGCGTTCCACCTCGCCAAGAGCTGCATTGATGGCCATGTATGCTGAATTGGATTTGGCTGATGTTGCAAGATAGACGGTACATTCGGCGAGGGGTATTCGGCCTTCGGGCATGCCGATTTTCTGTATGGCGTCGAAAGTGGCATTCGCCAGCAAAAGGGCGTTCGGATTGGCAAGACCGATGTCCTCCGCCGCGAGAATCACCAGACGGCGCGCTATGAATTCCGGATCTTCACCTCCGGCGATCATTCGTGCGAGCCAATACACCGCGGCATCGGGATCCGAACCGCGTACCGATTTGATGAATGCCGATATGATGTCGTAATGCATTTCGCCACCTTTGTCATAGGCCTGCGGATTGTTCTGGAGGCGTTCGGTGACCACACGGTCATTAATCACAATGGGTTCTCCTGCCGGTGTGCTCTGTTCAAGGAGATCAAGGATGTTGAGAAGTTTGCGCGCGTCGCCTCCCGAGTAGCGGAACAATGCGGTGGTTTCCTGCACGTCTACATGTCGCGAAGCCAGAACGGTATCGTTCTCGATGGCATGGGCCAGAAGGTCCTGAAGCTGCTCGGCGTCGAGAGGCTTGAGCGTATAGACCTGCGCCCTGCTGAGGAGCGGACGGATAACTTCGAATGAGGGATTTTCGGTTGTGGCACCGATGAGGGTTACGGTGCCGTCCTCGACGGCTCCGAGCAGACTGTCCTGCTGGCTTTTGCTGAAGCGGTGTATTTCGTCGATAAACAGTATGGGGCGTCCGCCCGAGAACATGCTGTGAGCTTCCTTGCGGCATTGCTCTATGACCTCACGCACCTCCTTTACTCCCGAAGAGACGGCTGACAGGGTATGGAAGGTGCTCCCTGTCGCTTTTGCTATAATACGCGCCAGTGTGGTCTTGCCAACTCCCGGAGGACCCCAGAGAATGAAGGAGGCGACGTTTCCGGTCTCGATCATACGACGCAGAATCATGTCAGGCCCCACGAGGTGGGTCTGTCCTATGTATTGGTCAAGGGTCTGTGGGCGCAGACGTTCTGCCAGAGGAGGTAATGCCATATTCGATATGTATGTAGAGGTTTTTAGGTGCTTACGGCCGGACTGACACACAGTCCGGCCGTAAGCTGTATTGGGAGTAGGGCTGTCGGATTATTGACCGAGAGCTTCGTTGACGTCCTTGAGCAGTCCGCTGAACTCAGCCGCTTTGTCCTTATCGGGTTCTACCTGTGTGTAGTAGAGCACGTTGAACATATAAGCTTCTTTGTACAGGGGGAGGGAGTTGTCGGGATTGGTTGCGTCCTTGGCACCCTGGATAGCGTCGAGCATGGCCAGCATTTGGTCGTAGGTGGCGATAGCGTCGGCATTCGGGGTATTGCCGTTTTCGGCGAGCTGGAGGCGAGCCTTGCGCTGCAGGATGACGGGGCTGGGTTCGGCGCGTTCGATCACTTTGTTGACATATTCGACGCCTTTGGCTGCGGCTGATGCGCGGAGAGCCTGATTGTCGCCTGCGGTGGCGGCTACGTTAAGCCAGCGGCCCGAGCCGGTGAAGAGGTCGTTCACGGAGGGTTCTTCGAGCAGGGCTACATATTTGTCGTAGGCCTGTGCGCTCTTTTCATACTGCTTGTTCTTGCCGTAGAGTGTGCTCAGCGAAGATACAAGGTCGGCATTGTCGGGGAAAGCGACTACGGCTTTCTCGTACTCAACGACTGCCAGAGAGTCCTGGCCGGCTCCTGCGTAAGCGTCGGAGAGGGTGGTGTAGTCGTTAGAGGTGAATCGGCCGTTGGGGTTCTTGGCGAAGAAAGCCTGACCGTCTTTGACAGCCTGTTCGAACTGGCCGAGCTGAGTTTCATTGAGGAAGATAAGGCGCTGCACCTGGAAATTGTCGGGCTGCTGAGCGAGCACTTCCTTCGATACTTTCAGCGATTCGGGATATTTCTCACCGTAGTAGAGAAGCACGGCATAGCGGGCTTTATCCTGGGGGAAGTGGTTCGGGTTCTGGATATATTTGCCATACTGTTCGGCAGCTTTGTTCCAGAAGTTGGCTTCGTAATATTTTTCAGCGAGTTCGCGCTGACCCAGTGCACTGTTGGGAGCCACTTTCAGGAATTCCTCAAGTTTCTGGATCGAGAACTGAGGATTCACGTGGAAGTAAGAGTTGGCGTATTTCACATAACCTTCGGGGTTTGCGGAATCGTAACCGGTGGCCATTTCATATTTGCCTGCGGCTGCGCCGAAGTCCTTGTTTGCCACGGCCATGTCACCTTCGAGGATGTAGATCGAGGGTTCACTGTGTTTTGAATCTTTGTGGGCTTTGGCAAGATAGCTGTCGAGTTCTTTAGCAAACTTGACGGGGTCGGCGTTGAAGTAGGCACGAGCGATGCTCACGGTGATTTCGTGGTTCTTTTTGCCGAAATTCTGGGCCTTCTTGAAGTTGTCCTTGGCGGCAGATTCATTGCCGTTGAGCAAATCGATGGAACCGAGGCCTACATAGTTGTAGGGGTTTTCGGCATCAGCTGCGACACCGGCGTTGAAATACTTGGCTGCTTCAGCCTTGTTTCCGAGGGCGAGTTCGGTCTGGCCGAGATAGTAGTTGGCCAAGGCCTTGTCGGTGTCGGAGTTGTTGAGGGTGTTCTGAAGGATTGTGCGGGCGTTGTCATACTGGCCGGCTTTGTAGTATTCCACGCCGTCCTTGTAGCCTTGACTCTGCGCCGAAGCGGCCAGCGCGCCGGCCACCATCAGGGTGAGGATTGCTTTTATTTTCATAATTTATGGTTATTGTTTCAGTTACAAGAAATGTGATAAGATTGTGGAGTGTATCATTCGCCCAATTCAACCTGAATCCGTTGCATGCGAGCCGGCAGGATACCGGTTTTGGCAATGATTTTCTGTCCGATGTTACCGGTAACGAAGGCGTAGAAACCGCCTGCGAGAGAGCCGGACGCACCTGTGGTGATCATATACATCTGGCGGAAAAGGGGATATTTGCCGTCGAAGATATACTGCTGGAAGGGCTTGTAGGCGCGTGCGTCATCGAGACGGGGATTGTAGAGCGCGAGCACTTTCACCTCGTCGGTAAGAGTCGCACCTTCGACTGGTTCGTCACCGAGTACCGAGACAGCGAGATCTTCCTGCGACATATCGGCTGATTTCATGTCTGTGGTGATCCAGCTCACTCCTACTACTCCGATTGCGTTCTTGCTGTCCTTTACTGCCTTGAATACAGCGGGGACAGACCCCTGTGCATACACGTTTGCCCCTAACGGAGCGCCGTTAAGCAGTGAGTCGCGCATGTATGTGACGAGGCTCGACTGGGCGTCGTCGAACACAACGGAGATCGGGCCGAGGTCCGTAGGCCAGATGTCGTTCCAGTCTTTGGACGATCCTGAAAGGATGTCGGCTACTTCTTTCAATGTGAGTTTGCCGACGGGATTTTCGGGGTTGACTATGAGAGCGACAGCGTCCACGGCAATCTTGGTGGAGCGGGCTGTGCGCTGTTTGCTTTTGAGGATGTCGCGTTCGCGCTGCGAAATGTCACGCGAGGCGATGATGGTCTTGGTATTGAGGCTCATGAGGGAGTCGAAAGCCTCTGCCTGAGTGGCATATCGGGCAAGGATGTGCGCATCCGGATACTGATATTCGAAAACGTCGATTTCCTGCTCCATGATGTTCTGGAAAGTGTTGTCGCACACTATGGTTGTGGTGCCGGTGGTGTGCGAGTTCGCTTTCTTTTCATATTTGAGGCACGAGGTCATTCCTGCAGAAAGCAGTATGGCGGTCGCGGCGGCTAAGATGGCGGGACTTTTCATATCGGGGGTATTTGTTCGGTCAGCGTTTATCGTCCTGTTGACGTACGAATGATGTGTAGGTGCGGTATCCGCGGAAGATTCCGTAGACGATGAGTACGGCGCCTACGACCCAACGAGTCCAGGCCCAGTCGGTGCCCCATTTGAAGAAGTTGATGAACAGCAGCACACCCATGCCTACATAGACTATAACCATGAAGATGCCGAAAGTGATGCCCAGCAGGCTGTTGGTGGTGGGCAGAGATGAGCGGCGAACGGTGGGACGGTCTTGTGAGTTATCCATAGTTTTAGGATTTTAAAATAGTTGAACAATCGCGGGGAAATCCCCTTTGATTTTTAACACTCGGGTGGCTGTTTTGTTCGCAGGTCAGGGACTAAAAAAGTCAATGACGGTTTGCGAACGTAAAGTTAGGAATTTTAGAGGAAACGGACCACATGTTTTTGGAAAAAATTTCTTAATTTCCGTCTTTAGTCACGAAATACGGATCGACCAGACGTGCGCCTGCCAGCCACGCGCCGGTTTCCATACGTTTTTTTCCTGACGGTTGCAGCTCGAGCAGCTCGAGGCCGTTGCCGTCGCCGCATGCCACGACAAGCCGTTTCTTGCCGATGACTTCAGCGGTGCCCGGTGTGCCCCCCGGGCAGATCTCCGACAGCCGGGTGCGGTAAATCTTCATCTGTTCGGGTTTTGCATGAGCCGAGCGTAATTCAGCGCGCGCGGCCGGCACGGGACTGAGTCCGCGTACCTGATTGTGAATATCTGCGGCCGGACGTGTCCAGTCGATCTCACAGTCTTCCGCGAATATTTTCGGAGCGGGGGTGGGAGTCTTTCCTCCGGTGAGCGCATCCTGAGCCACGGGCTTCAGATCTCCGGCTATGATATGCCGGACAGTATCGAGCGTCAGACGCGCACCGACATGCATGAGGCGGTCATAAAGCGAACCGAAGTCTTCGTCGGGCAGAATCTCGACGCGTTCCTGCGCGAGAATGTCGCCGGTGTCGATTTCGTGTTTAAGCATGAAGGTGGTTACACCGGTTACGGTGTCACCGTTCATGATGGCGCGGTTGATCGGAGCGGCACCACGATAGCGTGGCAGCAGCGAGGCGTGCAGGTTGAATGTGCCGAGCGGGGGCATGGTCCACACCACTTCAGGCAACATTCTGAATGCTATGACTATGAAGAGCTGCGCGTCAATTTCTCTCAGTCGGTTTACAAATTCTTCCGATTTGAGCTTTTCGGGCTGCAACAGGGGCAGGCCATGTGACACGGCGTAATCCTTCACGGCGGAGGTGATGAGTTTGTGGCCGCGTCCGGCTATTTTGTCTGGCATGGTGACCACGGCTGCCACATTGAATCCGTTTTTCACCAGTGTGTCAAGGCTCTCCACGGCGAATTCGGGAGTGCCGAAAAATACTATTTTGAGATCTTCCTTAGTCATTCGTTTGGTTTTGCTGATTTTGCGAGCGCCTGCCATACGGGTTCGTCGGGAACAGGAGCCGTAACGCTGATGGCTTTGTGGCTTACGGGATGCTCGAATTCGATGCTTCGGGCGAGCAGAGAAATGCTACCGTCAGGATTCGAACGTCGGTCGCCATATTTGAGGTCGCCGCGGATCGGACACCCTATGGCACTCAGTTGCACGCGAATCTGGTGTTTTCGACCGGTTAGAAGCGCTACTTCCACGAGGTTGAAATTGTCGCCGTGCGACAGCACACGGTAGCGCAGCCGGGCTTCTTTCGCACCCGCTTTCGGCGCAAGGGACGCATACGATTTGTTGTTGCGTTCGACGGTGGTGATATAATGTTTCAGCTCGCCTTGTTCAGGTTCCGGAAGGCCGCGGGTGAGCGCCCAGTAGGTCTTGTGTATCTTGCCGTCGCGGAGCATTTCGTTAAGACGGGACAGAGCTTTGGAGGTCTTGGCGAAAATCACGACTCCGCCCACCGGACGGTCAAGCCGGTGAACGACTCCAAGAAAGACATTTCCCGGTTTGGAGTCGCGCTCCTTGATGAACTGCTTGAGCGTCTCCACAAGCGGAATATCACCGGTCTTGTCGCCCTGCACGATCTCGCCCGGACGCTTGTTGACAATCATAAGGTGATTGTCCTCATACAAAATATCGGCCATTTTTGAAAAATAAGACAGGGGCACGGATGACGTGCCCCTGTACATTATCGGGTATTATCAGATTCCGAGGTCTTTCTTGATGGATTCGATCTTGGCGGCGGCGTCGCGGTTGCAACGGTCATAGTCGTCTTTGGATGCCATCTTGTCTCGTACTTCGATGTAGAATTTGATTTTGGGCTCCGTGCCTGAGGGACGTACGGAAACCTTCGATCCGTCTTCGGTGAAGAACTGGAGTACGTTGGATGTGGTGGGGAAGTCCATCTTGGAGATGTTTCCGGTGGCCACGTCGGTCACATTAAGGTCGGCGTAGTCCTTGATGGTAACCACTTTCGAGCCTCCGAGAGTCTTGGGTGCATTCTTGCGGAAGTCAACCATCATCTGAGCGATTTCCTGTGCGCCGGTGCGGCCCTTGCGAACCACCGAGATGCCTTCTTCGTGCGAGTATCCGTTCTTGAGATAGATTTCCTGAAGCATTTCGTTGAAGTCCATGCCACGGTCTTTAGCCCAAGCGCAGATTTCCGCCATGAGGGAGATGGCTGAGACGGAGTCCTTGTCGCGTGCGAAGTCTTCTGCGAGGAATCCGTAAGATTCTTCGCCGCCGCCGAGATAGCGTGCCGTGCCTTCATGGTCGCGGATTACGGCTGCGATCCATTTGAAACCGGTGTAGCTGTCAAACATCCGGATATTGTTGTTGTCAGCGATGGCCTTGATGGTTTCGGTGGTCACGATAGTTTTTACTACGTACTCGTTTCCGGTGAGTTTTCCGAGTTCGCGGTTGCGGAGCATGATGTAGTTGAGGAGAATCATGCAGATCTGGTTGCCGTTGATGAGCTGGTATTCGCCGTTATTGTCGCGGATTACGCAGCCGATGCGGTCGGCGTCGGGGTCGGAAGCCACAACGAGGTCGGCGTTCACTTCCTTGGCTTTTGCAATAGCCATAGCCATGGCGGAAGGAACCTCGGGGTTGGGAGATTCCACGGTGGGGAAGTCACCGGAGGGCACATCCTGTTCGGGCACGTGGATTATGTTGGTGAAGCCGTAATTGCGGAGGCTGTCGGGGATGAGTTTCACACCTGTGCCGTGGATGGGGGTGTAGACAATCTTCAGATCAGCGTGGCGTTTGATCACATCGGGGTCGAGACTGAGGGTCTTGATGGCTGCGAGGAACGCATCGTCCATGTCTTTACCGATAATCTGAATCTTGGAGGGATCGCCTTTGAATTTGATTTCGGATACGTCCTTGATACGGTTTACGTTGTCGATGATGTTGACATCGTGGGGGCTGATGATCTGAGCGCCGTCGGCCCAGTAAGCTTTATAACCGTTGTATTCCTTGGGGTTGTGCGAAGCGGTGATGTTCACGCCGCTCTGGCATCCGAGGTGACGTATTGCGAACGAAAGTTCGGGAGTGGGTCGGAAGTCTTCGAAAAGATATACCTTGATGCCGTTGGCGGAGAAGATGTCTGCAACGATTTCGGCGAACTTGCGCGAATTGTTGCGGACGTCGTGACCTACAACCACCGAAATTTCGGGAAGGTCCTTGAAGGCTTCTTTGAGATAGTTTGCGAGGCCCTGTGTGGCGGCGCCTACGGTGTAGATGTTCATGCGGTTTGAGCCGGCGCCCATGATTCCGCGCAGGCCGCCCGTGCCGAATTCGAGGTCTTTGTAGAACGACTCGATGAGGTCGGTTTTATCTTCATTTTCAAGCATGGCTTTCACAGCGGCGCGAGTTTCGGCGTCGTAGCTGTCAGAGAGCCATTTTTCGGCTTTCTCGGTAACCTGTTTGATGAGTTCTTGTTGATTGTCCATTTCAGTTGATTGAGGTTATGATGTGCAAAGATAAATATTATATTTAGAATATACAAATATAATACGCCGGCGGGAATTGAAAAGTTGCGGGTAAGGGAATAAAAAAACGGCATCCCGAAATAAAGGGACGCCGTATGGCTTTAGGCGGCTGCACGAGCTGCCGGGTGTCAAATAAAAAATCGGACGATAGATCAGGCTTCTACGCTGCGGAGCTTCTGCACGTAAACGGCCTTCATCATTTTCTTGCGGTTTGTAACCGAAGGTTTCTGGAAAGCCTGACGGCTGCGGAGTTCTTTAACGATGCCGGTTTTTTCGAATTTACGTTTGAATTTCTTAAGAGCGCGTTCGATGTTCTCGCCTTCTTTTACTTGTACGATGATCATGTTTTGAGAGTGTATTTTTATTTTGTTATTATCGTGATGGTTCGGTGCTAAACATTTAGCGGGGCAAAATTACATAATTTTTTTTTAACGGCCAAAGATTTAGTCTAAAAATCGGCTGAAATTTCAAAATTATGATTCCCGCAGGTTTCATGCAGTTGCCGGATTGACGGGTTTTCGGAATATCCGTCCTACGATCTGGGCGATGGCGCCGTCGCCGGTGATGTTGCATGCTGTGCCGAATGAGTCCATTGAGATGTAGAGGGCTATCATCAGGGCGTTATCGGCCTGACTGAAGCCGAGCATTGACGAAAGCAGGCCCAGGGATGCCATGATGGCGCCGCCGGGCACACCCGGGGCGGCGATGATAGTGATGGCGAGCATGGCGATGAAGCCGGCGAAGAGGGTAGGGCTGTAGGGAATGCCGTGCAGAATCATAAGAGCCAGCGCACACGACACGATCTTGAGGGTGGAGCCTGACATGTGAATGGTGGCGCACAGGGGAATGACAAACCCTGCGATGTCGCGGTCGACGCCCATACGCACGGTCTGTTCGAGAGTGACAGGGATGGTGGCGGCAGACGACTGTGTGCCGAGGGCGGTGAAATATGCCGGCATCATAATCTTAAGCGAGCGGAATGGGTTGAGGCCGGTGAACATCCAGGCGATAACGTACTGAATGACAAGCACGGCGATGTGCATCACGAAGATTACCACTATGATTTTTGAGAACGTGAGGAGCACTGTGCCCACCTCGCCTGAAATGCTCATGGACATGAAAATGCCGAATATGTAGAGCGGCAGGCAAGGAATGATTATGCGGTCGATGGTCAGGCGGATAAGATCGCGGAATTCTTCGAGCCCGCGTCGGAGCGCCCCGGCCCCGATGTTCGCCACGCCGAGTCCGAGAAGGAATGCAAGAACGAGGGCTGTCATAACAGAAAACATCGGGTCGATGTCCATAGAGAAGAACGGTGCGAGGGTATTGGCTGCGCTGGAAAGCTGGTCGGTGACATAGGCTTCGGGCTTTATGAGTCGCGGAAACGCAAACGAGGCAGTGGCATAGGCGCCCATTCCGACGGCGAATGTCATGGCATATGCGATGGCTGCGGTTACAACGAGCATGCGGCCGGCCTGCCGTCCGAGGTCGGCAATGGCCGGGGCGACGAATCCCACTATCAGCAACGGAATCAGGAAGCCGAGAAAGACGCCGAAGATGCCGTTGAATGTTATGAACACCCTTGCGAGCCAGTCGGGAAATATGAATCCGGCGCCGATGCCGGCCGCAATGGCTATGATTATCCGGGGAAGAAGTCCGAGTTTTGATAAGAATTTCATGGAGATCAGTTTTCAGTTTTGCGAGGCACGAGCAACGCGCCCAGTTCCCATAGGGCGTAAAGAGGCAGGAATACTATAAATAATGTGAAGGGGTCGCCGGTGGGTGTGATCAGAGCGGCGAGAATCAGCAGACCAACAATGGCATGTCGGCGGTAGCGGCTGAAGAACGAACGGTTCAGGAATCCCATGCGGCCCAGCAACCATGCGAGCAGGGGCAGTTCGAACACAGCACCCATGGCCAGGATGAGAGTGAAAAAGTTATCCATGTAGGATTCGAGTGAAACCATCGCATGGATATTATCGCTGAGGCTGTATGTGGCCAAAAAACGCAATGCGAGCGGAAACACCACGAAATAGCCGACGGCCGCTCCGAGATAGAACATGAAGTTTCCGGCGATAAAGGCGCGAATGATGCCTCGCTTCTCATGGTCGTAAAGTGCCGGCGAAACGAAGCCCCATAGCTGGTAGATGATGATGGGAAAACCAATGACGACGGCTGTCCAGCAGGCGGTGGTGATATGTATTAGGAATTGGGATGTCAGTTCGAGACTTACAGGATTTAATGAGAAGGAATCCGATGCGAGTTCTGACGGGAGAACCGACCTCACCGATGCCAGAATGCGATATGTGATGAAATCCGGCATACACGGGGCGAGAACCACATTGTCGAAAAGGTATGGCATGGCCGCGAATGCACCGACGGCGAGGATAGCCACAGTCACGGCCACACGGATCAGTACCCCGCGCAAAGCGTCGAGATGATCCCAGAAAGTGAGGCTGTCAGACGACCGGTCGTCCAAATTATTCTTTATTTTGGGATTCGGAATCAGAGGAGCCGGATGGTTTTTCAACCGGCTTTTCGATTTCCTCTTTGGCGTCGGCAAGACCCTGACGGAAGGCGTGCACACCCTTTCCGAGCCCACGCATAAGTTCCGGAATCTTCTTGCCTCCGAACAGGAGCAATACCACCAGAATGATTATGATAAGCTGGGCACCGCGGATGTTTCCGAGGAATGCGGGAATCCAAAGAAGAACGGTCATTATTGTAAATTTAAGTTAACGCAAAATATTATTGGGTGTAAAGTTACGAATTTTATCTCAGAATTCACTAACTTTGTGCCGAAAAACTCTAAGAAAAAATCAAACCATACAGTTTCCAATGAAGGCATTCGTATTCCCCGGACAGGGGGCACAATTTGTGGGAATGGGCAAGGCTCTGTACGAGAGCAACGAAACCGCCCGCGAACTTTTTGAGAAAGCAAATGATATTCTGGGCTTCCGCATCACCGATATGATGTTCGACGGCACTGACGAGGATCTTCGCCGCACAGACATCACCCAGCCCGCGGTGTTTCTCCATTCTGTAATCACCGCCATGACGGAAGGTGACGCCCAACCCGACATGACAGCCGGACACTCTCTCGGCGAATTTTCGGCACTTGTGGCTGCCGGCGCACTCAGTTTCGAAGACGGACTGCGTCTGGTGTCGGCTCGCGCGCACGCCATGCAGAAAGCATGCGAACTGAAGCCCTCCACGATGGCCGCCATCATCGGTCTGCCCGACGAAAAGGTTGAAGAAGTTCTGAAAGGCATCGACGGAGTGGTGGTATGTGCCAATTACAACTGCCCCGGACAGATTGTCATTTCCGGTGAAGAAGAAGCAATCGACGCAGCCTGCGCAGCCCTGAGCGCGGCCGGAGCACGTCGCGCCCTTAAGCTTAAAGTGGGCGGGGCATTCCATTCACCCCTCATGGAACCGGCCCGCGCCGAACTTGCCGAGGCAATCGAAAACACCACCTTCCATGCTCCCAAATGTCCGGTGTATCAGAATGTAGACGCGCGTCCACACACTGATCCCGCCGAAATCAAGGCAAACCTTGTAGCCCAGCTCACCGCTCCGGTCCGTTGGACTCAGTCGGTTCAGAACATGGTGGCCGACGGCGCGGTTGAATTCATAGAATACGGTCCCGGCAAGGTGCTTCAGGGTCTTGTATCCAAAATTGACAAAAATGTGGCCGTCAGCGGCAAACAATAAAAAGACTCAATACCAAAACAGAGGGGGGGGGGGCGGGGGGTGGGGGCGGGAGCGGAGTTTATTGTTTTTTTAGTTATTATTTTGATGTATAATATGTATTT
>CAMWNG010000048.1 GCA_947175575.1 uncultured Bacteroidales bacterium
TCTGCATAACGCTTGACCGCCTCAGCGTTAACAAATATTGGGGAACCGGGTCTTAATAAGGCTAAAAACGGTTGAGTTATTGGATTGATGGTGGGAAGGATCCGGGGTGATGCCGGGGTGTCAAAGTAGGCGGAAGCGGGTGGCGGAGCCGGAACCGGTGAGTGTGGCGTGGCCTTCGGTCACCAGGGTACGGAGGTGTTCGACGGCTGTCTCTAAATCGTTTGCAGAGATACGGGATTTGATCATGGCTACGGTTATGCCGTCCGGCTCCGAACGGAGCATTTGTTCGACCGTGTTAATGACATCCTGGCTGATCTCGTCGGCGCGGGCAGCGCGGCGGCGTGCACGACACACGTCGCAGGTGCCACAGTCGGCGGTGTCCTTCTCGCCGAAATATTCCAGCATGCCTCTGACACGACAACGGGAATCGTCGAAAACGAAATCGAGCATTGCGTCGATACGTTTCTTGGCCAGACTCATGCGGTCTTCGTAGACTGATTTGGGTATGGAGACGTGGCGGGTCTCCTCGCGGCGGTAGGGATAATAGATGATGGGATTGGCGCTACGTGGGATGAACTGCAGGACATGTTCGCGCGAGAGCAGCAGGAGATTGTCATATACATCCTGTTCGGACATTCCGCTCTCGAGCGCGAGCCGCGACTCTGTGAAAGGCACGAAATCGGCAAAAATTCCTGTATAGTTGCGCATTACGGCCGTCAACAACCGTACGGCCTGCTCAGGAAGGTGCAGGTTATAGATTTCATCGCGCGGCATGATGAACATCAGACGTGAGCGGCTGTTGAGGTTGTCGTCAAACTCCATAACTCTCGAGCGTGTGAGAATGCCGAGAGAGGCCATCACGGGGCCGGGCTGCAGGTGGAAGGTGTGCAGAAAGTTCTGGAGATTGAATTCGTAGGCTTTCTCGAATCCGTCGCCCACGGCCACGTCGAGAAATGTGCTCACTCGTTCGTAAACCATGCGGACGTATTCTCGTCCCGGAAACTCCTCGTTCAGACGACGTTTCAGCACGGCCTTGTCGTGGCCGGTGGCCAGAATGACAGCGAATGACGGCAGCCCGTCGCGCCCGGCCCGGCCCGCTTCCTGATAATATTCTTCAAGAGATGATGGGAGATCGAAATGGACAACAGTGCGCACATCTGCTTTGTCGATACCCATTCCGAAAGCATTCGTGGCCACCATTATGCGTATGCTGCCGGATTTCCACAGATCCTGACGTTGCGATTTGTCCTTGGGGTCGAGGCCTGCGTGATAGAAGTGAGCGGAGAGACCTGCCGCGTTGAGGAATTCGGCGAGTTGTGCGGTGCGCTGACGCGATCGTGTATAGACGATTGCAGAACCCGAAGTGTTCTGCAACACCCGGAGGAGGGCGGCCTCCTTTGATTGGGTGTGCCGTACCACATAGCTCAGATTCGGGCGGGAGAACGATTTGGATATTACCGCAGGCGACCGCATTGACAGGCGCGCGGCGATATCATCCACCACAGCCGGAGTGGCGGATGCCGTCAGAGCGAGAATGGGGAGGTCGGGGAAGGCCTCGCGTAGCTGGCCGAGCTGAAGGTAGTGGGGGCGGAAGTCATAACCCCACTGTGATATGCAGTGGGCTTCGTCGATGACGAACAGGGACGGGTTCCATGCGTGGAACTGAGACAGGGTGCCGCGCCGCGTGATTTTCTCGGGCGATACATAAAGTATCTTTACTTTTCCGGCATCGAGACGGTCTATGACGTGCCGGCGTTCGGCCATGCTGAGGCCGCTGTGAAGAGCAAGAGCCGGAATTCCTCGGCTGTGAAGGTTGTCAACCTGATCCTTCATCAGCGATATAAGGGGTGTGACCACGACCGTAAGACCGTCGAGTATCATGGCCGGAACCTGAAACGTGATGCTCTTTCCGCCACCTGTGGGAAGAAGTCCGATGGTATCACGCCCCTCAAGTATGCTTGCGATGATTTCAGCCTGACACTCACGGAAAGCGTCATAGCCCCAGTATCGGCGGAGGATGTCGGAGGGGGAGGGAGGCCTGGACATCACTCCATAGGATCGTTGGTGCGTATCTGCTTGACGAGGAGCTGCACGGGCGATGTGGCGTTGTGATGCGTGTTTTCCTCGATTGTATAGCAGATGTTGAACGGCTTTCCGGCGTGGATATAGTCGAAGTAGCGGGCCATATTGAAAGCGATGCCGTTGACAACCTTGCCGGATGTGTCATCGACCAATTCGAGTTTGATATGCTCGAGGTGTTTGCCCACAAGCATCGATGTGCCAAAGTCCTTGACGTTGCGGGTGCAGAAAGTCGGTTTCTGGTTGCCGGGGCCGAACGGATTGAAGAGCCTCAATGTTGAGATAAGCTCAGGTGTGATCTGAGCGAAATTGAGGAATGCGTCGATATCTATCACCGGAGTCTGCTGCTCGGGCAGGATGTGTGCGGCGACATATTCCTCGAAGCGGCGCGTGAATTCCGGGATGTTCTCTTCCTTGAGCGACAGTCCGACGGCGTAGGGATGGCCTCCGAAATTCTCGAGCAGGTCGCGGCATGAATCGATGGCCTTATAGATGTCGAAGCCCTGCACGGAACGTGAGGAGCCTGTGGCAAGGCCATTTGCGAGGGTCAGCACCACGGACGGTTTGTAGTAAAGCTCCGTGAGACGTGAGGCCACGATGCCGATGATGCCTTTGTGCCAGTCCTTGTTGTATATCACGATCGACTTTTTGGGTGAATACATCTCGCCGCGAGCCTCGAGGATGGCGTTCGCTTCCTCGGTGATGAGTTTATCAAGTTCCTTGCGGTCTTTGTTGTACTGGTCGATCGACACGCTCCGGCGGGCGGCCTCCTTGGCGTCGCGCGCCACGAGGAGCTCGACAGCCTCGCTGCCGCACTGCATTCGTCCGGATGCGTTGATGCGCGGTCCAATCTTGAAGATGACGTCGCTGATGGTGATTTCCTTGCCGCCGAGACCGCAGGTGCGGATGATGGCGCGCAGGCCGAGATTCGGATTGGTGTTCAGGCGTTTGAGACCCATATATGCCATCACGCGGTTTTCGTCGACCATAGGCACAATGTCTGCGGCGATGCTGACAGCCACGAGGTCGAGCATACATTCGAGTTCGGCGGTGCTGATACCGTTGGAGATGGAGAACGCCTGCATGAGTTTATATCCCACGCCGCATCCGGACAGATGTCGGCAGGGGTAGGTGGAACCTTCGAGTTTGGGGTTCAGGATGGCTGCGGCAGGCGGAAGTTCGTCATCGGGCACATGATGGTCGCAGATGATGAAGTCGATGCCGAGTTCGGCGGCATATTTTATTTCATCAATGGCCTTGATGCCGCAGTCGAGAATGATGATGAGTTTAACACCCTCGGCGGCCGCGCGGTCGATAAATTGGCGTGTTATTCCGTAACCTTCATCGTATCGTGTTGGAATATAGAAGTCAATTTCGGAATAGAAATTCTGAAGGTAACGGTAGACGAGCGCCACGGCTGTTGTACCGTCCACGTCGTAATCCCCGTAGACGAGAATACGCTGTTTGGAACCCATCGCGCGGTTGAGGCAGTCGACGGCCTTGTCCATGTCGGGCATGAGGAAGGGGTCGTGAAGGTCACGCAGCGAGGGATGGAAAAACTTCTCGGCATCGGGGATCGAAGTTATGCCGCGTTGTACCAGCAATTCGCTCACAGGAGTACAGTTGGCATATCTGCGGGCGAGTGCACTCTCGAGTTTCTGTTCCTCTGTGGTCAGGGGGAGATAGTTCCATTTGCTGGTCATGGCGGTTTATTTTGTAAGGTGGACATCCATTTGGGGGAAGGGGAAATGGATGTGGTCTGAATTTTTGAACTGAGTGTATATGGTTTCGAGGACGGAATAGTAGACGGTCCAGTAGTCAGATGTGTTGACCCATGCGCGCGCCTTGAGAATCACCGCACTGTCAGCCAGTTCAGTAACGACCACCGAGGGAGCGGCATAGGGCGACGGAGTAAGGGCCGGAAGCTCTTTCTGACGTGCGGCCTGGTGTCTGATGATACGGCTGCGACGACTGCGGAAGAAATCGGCTATGGATCGGCGTCGACTGTCTTCCTGATCTTCTTCAGGCGTGGGTTCATGAACTTCGGGCGCGGCCTGGGGATTGGCCTTGTCATAGGCATCCTTTTCAGCGGCCGACATTACCCCGGGGTTGGCATTTATAATATCGAGAATGGCGGCGCGTGCATAGTCGACGTCATCGCCGTATGAGATACCGATAGACCAGTCGACCCTGCGCAAGGATTCTTTCGACCAATTGTTCACAGATCCGGTGGACAATTGTCCGTTAGGAATAATGATGGCTTTGTTATCCGGAGTTACGATGAGGGTGTGAAAGATCTGTATTTCCTTGACAGTACCGGCATATCCTTGCGCATCGATGTAATCTCCCACCCGGTAGGGCTTGAGAAGCAGTATCAGTACGCCGCCGGCGAAGTTCTGGAGTGTCCCGCTCAAGGCCATGCCGATGGCTACGCCGGCTGAGGCGAACAGGGCGAGGAATGAAGATGTTTCTATGCCGAGGATGCCGATCACCGTCACTATCAGTATGAAATAGAGAACGATGCGGACAAAGCTCAATACGAAACTCGTGAGTGATGAGTCAATGTTTCGCCGCAACAGGATACGGCTGACCAGAGTGTACAACTTCCGGATGATATACTTGCCGACATAGAACACCAGCAACGCGATGGCTATGTTGATGGCAAGTTTTGTGACACCAGAAATCAAGCGCGCCATCAATTCTTCCAAAGTGAGGGATTTCAGCGCCGATGATGTGTCGGAGCCAGATGCCACGCTGTCGGCGACTTCCGGCAGAATGTCCTGAAGAAGTATGGTGAGTAGTTTCATAAGTCAAGACGTGGTTTGACGACATCCTGCGCCCACTGAAGGCGGTCATATCCCTTCGTGTCGTATTTAGCCGGGTCGTTGAACACATAGGTCGCGAGACCGGTGGGATTGTTCAGCGGCCAGGAGTTCCAGAGGCGGGGAGTGGCGGCGCAATATATTACGGCCGAGTTCAGGGCAGACTCAAATTCTGTACGTTCGGAATCAGGGATGCCGTGTTCGTCGCACAGAGCGGTGACATATTCGCCGAGGTCGAGCGAATATCCGGTGACCGTGGTCCCGCGATAGTTTGTGGCTGTAGTGAGCGGATGTGCCAGCGGAGTCTTCAGATAAATCGGAGCCGTAGCTGCGGCGAGCCGTTCGAGGGCATCGGTCCGCACCACTGTCATGGTGCACGTGCGCATTTCGGGATCGCTCTGCGAGTCGTAGAGATTGAAGGTGTTGACAGCGGCTTCCTTCAGCGATTCGATCGTGCCGTCAAGCAACAGGGGCAAATTGTGCTGATAGGGCATTCCCGCGGCCGGTACTTCGGCCGGACTGGCCACGATGTAGTCAGCTGACTTGCGAAGTTCGTAAACTACTTCAACCGTACCCATGAAGCATGCGTCGAAGTAGAGAAAGCGGAATGGAGCCTTCTCAAGTACGGGAGCCATCGCGGTCAGATTCATACGTGTGCCGAAATCCACGCCAAACGACTTCTGCATGCCCGGGACTGCGTTAACCGCGCCGTCTTCGAGCCAACCGGATGCATGGCTCCAAAAGACGATGCCGTCGGCCTCGGGATTACAGATTTCACGGAAGTCACGGATGACTTCGGACAAGCGTTCCGGGGTGGCGGACTGACGCGGCGTGTATTCCTTCAGGGCAGTCCATGTGCCGTCGCTGTTAAGTTCCTTGAGCACGGGCTGATCGGAATTGGACGGAGCATGATATACAAGCCATCGGGTGCCGTCGGGAATCTGTCCGGCGGCGTTTTCCATCTCTTTTATGTCGGCAGCGTCGTAGCCTGATGCTCCGAGAGAGTTCGAAGCCACCATGTAGACAAGCACGGCGAAGCGGGTTTTGGTTTCGGGAAGTTGGGGTTCATCCTTTTTACCGCAAGCGCAAAAGAGAGATATGATTATAAGGGAGAATAAAAATCGTAAGTAATGTTTCATACTACAAAGTTACGAAAAAACAATGACATTTCAAAGGCCGACCCCGGCCGTCAACATTTGTTAACGCCGGGGTCGCCGCAGCCGGGTGTATTTCGTGCTATTATTCTTCGGGATTCTGATTCGCGGCCCGTTTAAGGGTCATGACGTTCCGTCCGTTGGCATCAAGGAACATCACGCGGTCGGCACCGTCACTTATGGCGGATTCGGTCTGTTCAAGAGCGACGAGCATAGCGGTCTGCTGGTCGTTATAGGGGCATGCCATGCGTGTGGTGATCATGTTGCTGAAATCGACAGCGTTTGAGCGGCGATGGTCAAGATAAATATTTCCGTTTATGTAGTTGCACCCGGTGTTTCCGTGCAGTTTAAGTTCGCCGAGATCGAAAAATATGTCGGCAGGAACCTGCATTTCGGATATGCCGGCGATAGATACGACATCCCAGTTGCCGTTCAGGAAGTCAAGATTTCCGCGTCGCATGCGCATCAATGTCTTGCCGCCTTCAGTCAGGAAATCAATGAAGGTCTCTTTCCCGACATCTGACATCCGGAGGTGAGTGGTGGCGTTGTCGGAGATTATGACGTTTATTTCATTGTCGAATGTCGTGTCGGGACACAGCCGCATGGTCGAGAGTACATTATGAAAGGTAATGTCATCCTTGCCGTCAAGGGTGTACATACCGTTTAGGGTATTGCATCCGTTGTTGGCGTAGAACGATGAGGCCGAGGGATCGAAAACAATGTAAGGCATATCTTCGTCGCGGTCAATTTCATTGGTGCCCACGAGGACAATCTGCCATTCTCCGCCGAGATTACGGGCTAAGGGCGTGTCAGGTGTTGGAGCGACGGCAGATTCTACCGATCTGTCAGCTGCCGGAATTTCCGATGCAGTATCAGCCGGAGGTGTGTAAGCGGGGACGGGGGATGCCGGTGTAACGTCGACATCAGGCTGGGGGAGGACCGTAGTGTAGTCCTGACGTGCTTCCTGAGCAAGCTTTTCGGCTGTGGCTTCCGGAGGCGTGACTTTCTCAGCCTTGTCACCTTTTACGATGAAGCTTTTGGCTTTTTGCGTTACTTTATTTGTGGCATTCTGGATGGTGCCGCATCCTGTGGCTAATATAGAGAGGCTGATGGCCGCCGCTATCAAGGTTATTCTGGACATGGTTGAATAGTTTTTGTCTGTCTTGTAGGAGTCTATAGTAATTAGACGCTTAATAAGGCATAATGGTTTAGTCGGACACAGAAAATGTCAATACAAATCGCCCCGAAATGCAATGCAATCCGGGGCGTAGATGTGTAATCGTTAAGCGAGCCGAGGGCTTACTTGCGGATACCAAGCTCTTTCTGAGCGATGATGGCGCGATAGCGGTTGATGTCCTTCTTCATGAGGTAGTCAAGAAGACGACGACGCTTACCTACCAGCATCTTAAGAGCGCGTTCGGTAGTATGATCTTTGTGGTTTGACTTCAGGTGCTGAGTCAGGTGAGCGATACGGACCGAGAATAATGCAATCTGAGCTTCGGGTGAGCCAGTGTCAGTCTTGCCCTTACCGTATTTCTCGAAGATCTGTACTTTTTCTTCAGAATTTAAGTGCATTCTTAAGAGATTTTTAGTAGTTAATAATATTAGAATATTGCTTTTAAGCGGGTGCAAAGGTAGTGAAAAATTCCCTTATGGCCAAACAAACCGGGTGGAAAAATGGAAATTTGACGTGAATCAGTTCAGTTTGGAGCGATCCTTGGCGGGATTGCGGTATGTGAGCTGGTTGTCAAGGTATTCCTGGGTGGCGATCAGTGTGGGTTTGGGGAGTTTTTCGTAGTAGCGCGAGATCTCGATCTGCTCGCGGTTCTCGCACACTTCTTCAAGGGTGTCGTTGAGCGATGCGAATTCCTGAAGTTTCTTTTCAAGGTCGTGACGCATTTCAGCGGCGATCTGGTTGGCGCGTTTACCGATAATGCAGACGGTCTCGTAAATGTTACCAGTGGGTTCGGCCATGCTCACCAGGTCGCGTGTGACGGTGTTGAGGGGTGCGTTTGATTTCTTGTAATCCATCTTGATATATTGCGGTATACTGAATTTGACGTATATGTTGTCAGTCCTTGACGTATTTACGTGCGATCGAGAGAATGTTCTCGGCTTCGGGAAGATTAGGACTGTCGGGATAATTATTTACGAAAGAATAATATTCGTCGATTACTTCGCGGAATCGCTCCTGTTTGCGTTCGTCGACGCTCATGTTCGCTTCCTGATACCGTGCTTTAAGAATCAGGAATTCAAGATCTTCCTTGTATTTTGAGTATGGGTAATCGCGGACTGCATTGCGAGCTACGATGACGGCGCTTTCGTAGTTGTTGCCCATGTAGTTTCCCAGATTGTAGTAGAGCTGGGCGTTCTGGAGCTGTTTTAGTGTAAGCTTGTCCTGAAGCTCGAAAATGGCATTCTGCGCTTGCGCGACTTTATCGCTACGCGGGAAGAAGTCAAGGAAGGCCTGAAGTTCTTCGATGCCTTTGATTGTCGGAGTCTGGTCGAGCTGCGGGTCGGGGGAGTCAAGGTAGTATCCGTATCCGCAATAAAATCGTGCGGGTTCGACGAATTTACCTTTAGGATATCTCTGGTAATATTGCTTGAAATATGCACCGGATGATATATAATCCTTGTTTTCGAAGTTGCTTAGAGCCAGCAGATAGAGGCTTTCCTCCGCCTTGTCCGTGCCTTTGAAAACCGTGCTGCAGTCCTTGAACAGCGTGGCTGCCTGCACGTATCGTTTTTCATCGAAGGCGCGTTTGGCATATTCGAATTTATAGTTGTAATCAGTGCTTTTGGACACGCGCTGATACTCACCGCAACTGTTCAGGCAGACGGTGGCTAAAAGGAGTATGAAGAAATTGCGCATACTTTTCATTTCAAGATGCAAATTTACGAAATAATCCTGAAACAGAGGTGTATGAAATATTTTGCTTCACATTATTTAACTATTGGAGAATGGGACTAAATTAAGACAGGCCCGAAATATCCGGACCTGTCTTAAACGTATGGAATGTGTTAGTTCTTATTTTACGCGGAGTTTCTGGCCGGGGCGTATTTTGGTGGAAGATTTTATGCCGTTGTAGCGGCAGATGTTTGCCACGGTGGTGCCATTGCGTTGGGCGATTTTGCTCAGTGAGTCGCCGCTGCGAACAGTCACATAGGTTGAGCCCTTGCTCTTGGCTGACGATTTGGTGCGCGCGGGTGTGCTGTATTCTACCTTGTGGGTAGCGCGATACTGAGCCGCGTAGGCCGCATTGGCTTCGGGAGAGAAGTTGCGGGCGTTCTGATAGGTGTCCTTGGTGAAGGTGTATGTGTCGGTGTGTGTGGTCTGGTTCGCGAAGTCGAAGATCGCCGCGGGGTTGATGGCGTATCCCATGTAACGGGTCTCGAAGTGGAGATGAGAGCCGAATGAGCGGCCTGTATTGCCTGCAAGAGCGATGGGATCGCCGGCACGAACCACCTGATCAGGCTGGACGAGGATTTTTGAACAGTGTCCGTAAATGGTCTCGAGATCGTTGGGGTGGCGTATCACCACATAGTGTCCATACCCTCTTGCTTCATAATTGGTGATGCGTATTTTGCCGTCGAAAGCTGCACGGATGGTGTCGCCGGTGTTGGCCTTGATGTCAATGCCTTTGTGCATGCGGCGGAAGCGCTTGCGATATCCGTAGGGTGAGGTGATGTATCCGGGGTGGGGCATCGAGAATTTGCTGACGTCGATTGTGGCTGAGTAAGGAACGTCGACGTTTTTGTAGCAATTTACGAAACCGCTTGACCATCCTTCGGTATAAAGGTCCATTTCGGGCTCCTCTTCTTCAGCGAAGAGTGACTCGAGATATTTTGCAGTGTTCTCCACCTCGAGGTTGTGGTTGCTCTGGGCTGCTATGAGGTCGCCGTGTTGCTGCGAATGCTGACCCGGAAGACGGTAGTTCTGAGCCGAAGCGGAGCAGACCGTCAGCACTGCCGAGGTGAATATTGTAAGGGTTTTGAGGAGTTTCATTGATTGAGCGTATTTGAGAGAGGTTTGTGTCAGTTAGTCGTCGGCGCGGGTTTAGATTTCATCGGCGGCGTAAATTGCAGGCCGGATGAGCAACGAATAGTCGAAAATCTCTTCCGGTTTGAAGAATCGGTTTATTTCGATTTTCGCATTATCGACGGAATCGGAAGCGTGGACTATGTTTTCCTGTCCGCTGAGTCCGAAATCACCGCGGATGGTACCCGGAGCAGCTTTGCGGCAATTTGTGGCTCCGGTCATGGAACGTACGGTTTCTACAGCTTCTTTACCTTCAAGAACCATCACGATCACCGGTGTGCGTGTCATCGAAGCCACGAGGGAGGGGAAGAAAGGACGGTCAACCAGATGAGCATAGTGTTCGCGGAGAATTTTCTCGTCAAGCTGCATCATTTTGATGCCGGATATCTTTAGCCCGCGGTGTTGGAAGCGTGTGAGTACATCGCCGATAAGAAAGCGCTCGATGGTTGAAGGTTTAAGAATTACGAAGGTTTGTTCCATGGTGAAATGTTAATTTTCAGGATGTGCGACCCGCGCACTCTTCAAAGTTACGAAAAAATGAACTTTTGGCGAAAAAATCGGACCTTAAATTTTATTAATTTTTTGTCAGGATAATTTTTCTCGCCGTAAATCACGCTAAATCAGCAGTTTGTGAAAAATATGTTTTACAACATATTTTCAACTTTTAAAGAGACGAAACTGTTTAACGGTGTTAAAAATGTTAAAGCCTAAAATACGAGCACCGGCAAGCTGCGAGGAGCTGCCGGTGCTGTAAGGGTATATGAATGTATGTATTACATGTTCATGCCACCGTCAACCTGAATGACCTGGCCGGTAACGTATGATGACATATCTGATGCGAGGAAGAGAGCGACATCGGCGATGTCTTCGGGCTTGCCGCCACGACGCAGGGGGATGCGTTTCATCCAGTCTTCGCGTACTTCAGCGGGGAGAGCCTCTGTCATGGCTGTCTCGATGAAGCCGGGAGCGATGGCGTTGGCACGGATGCCGCGTGAGCCCACTTCCTGAGCGATGGATTTGGCGAGGGCGATCAGACCTGCTTTAGATGCAGCGTAGTTGGACTGTCCGGCGTTGCCGTGAACACCAACAACGGAAGCCATATTGATGATGGAGCCTGAACGCTGGCGGAGCATCACGGGAAGAACGGCGTTGATGAAGTTGAAAGCGCTCTTGAGGTTTACGTTGATGACGGCATCCCACTGCTGTTCGGTCATGCGCATCATGAGGCCGTCTTTGGTGATGCCGGCATTGTTCACGAGGATGTCGATTGAGCCGAAGTCGTTCTTAATCTGATTAACGACTTCTTTGGTCTGCTCAAAGTTGGCTGCGTTGGATGCATAGCCTTTGACCTTTACGCCAAGAGCGGCGATTTCCGCTTCGGTCTGCTTGCCGTTTTCGTCGATAACGAGGTCAGTGAAAGCGATGTTTGCGCCTTCCTGCGCGAAACGCATTGCGAGAGCTTTGCCGATACCGCGTGCGGCGCCGGTGATAAGGGCTGTTTTTCCTTCGAGAAGTTTCATTGTAATATTGTGTTAATGTTTGATCAGTCGTTCATTGTACGCAGGAGTTCGTCGTTGTCGTGGGTGCGGGCCATACGATCCTGAATGAATTCCATGGCTTCGACGGGAGTGCGGTCGCCGAGGAAGCGCCGGAGAATCCACATACGGTTGAGTGTTTCGGGACGCAGCAGCAAATCATCACGGCGTGTCGACGACGACATGATGTCCACGGCGGGAAATATGCGCTTGTTGGAGAGCTGGCGGTTGAGCTGCAGCTCCATGTTGCCTGTTCCCTTGAATTCTTCGAAGATGACTTCGTCCATCTTGGAGGATGTTTCCGTAAGGGCTGTAGCGATGATTGTCAGCGACCCGCCGCCTTCGATGTTGCGGGCCGCGCCGAAGAAGCGTTTGGGCTTCTGGAGGGCGTTTGCGTCGACACCGCCGGAGAGAATCTTGCCGGATGCGGGGGCCACGGTATTGTATGCTCGGGCAAGACGGGTGATGGAGTCGAGGAGTACCACAACGTCGTGTCCGCATTCCACCATGCGTTTGGCTTTTTCAAGAACGATTCCGGCGATCCGCACATGGCGGTCGGCGGGTTCGTCGAATGTGGAAGCTATGACTTCGGCGTTGACGCTGCGCTTCATGTCGGTGACTTCTTCGGGACGTTCGTCTATGAGGAGAATCATGATGTAAGCCTCCGGATGGTTTTCGGCGATGGCGTTGGCCACATCCTTGAGAAGCAGGGTCTTACCGGTCTTGGGAGGCGCGACGATAAGGGCGCGCTGACCTTTGCCGATGGGCGCGAACATGTCCACTACACGAGTGCTGATATTGTTGGTCGTGGCTCCTCCGGTGAGGTCGAATTTCTCATCGGGAAAGAGCGGGGTGAGGTGTTCGAATGCCTTACGGTCGCGGATGAATTCGGGCGAACGGCCGTTCACGCGGAGCACACGTGTAAGAGGAAAGTATTTTTCACCCTCGCGTGGCGGGCGGATGGTGCCTTCAACGACATCGCCGGGTTTGAGCGCATTCTGTTTGATCTGCTGCTGGGTTACCAGTACGTCGTCGGGCGAAGGCATGTAATTATAGTCGCTCGAACGCAGGAAGCCGTGCCCTTGAGGTTCAACTTCAAGTACACCTTGTGTCTGAAGGAAATCCTCGAAATCGTATCTTTGGTTTGGTTGCAGGCGCTGGTCCACCATGGGCTGCATGCCCTGCTGGTTTCCTTTATTCTTTTTCTTTTTACCCTGCTGCTGCGGCATAGGCTGCCCCGGTTCTACAAGTGTTACGGGCATAGGTGCGGGAGCCGGACGCTGCTGTTGTTCACGGGCTTGGCGTTCGCGGTCGAGAGCCTGCTCCTCCGAAGTGCGGTGAGTGAATTTACGGCCTTCGCCACGAGGGAAGAAAGAATTGAAATCGCCCTTAGTCTGGAATTTAGTCTGTCGGGGCTGTTCTTGGCGAGGTTCATTCTCGCGTTCAGGCTCGGGAAGGATGTCGGCGGCTGCGGCAGGGGCTGTTTCGGACTGTGCCTCCTGAGTAGCGGCGGCAGTCGCGCGGGCTTCAGCCTCTTCACGGAGCCGTCTTTCCTCAAGATCCTTCTTGGACGGACGGCCACGGCGCTTTTTAGGCTGAGCCGCCTCTGCAGCAGGTGCTGAGTTCGCTTCCTGATTCTGTGCGTCGGCAGATGATTCCGCCGCTGCCTTGTCAGATTTATCCGCCTGTTTGGGCTTGGAATTAGCGGTGGTCTCCGAAGCGGGCGCTGCCTCGGCTGACGGTTGGCTTTCGACAGCTTCTTTTTTCTTACGTCCGCGTTTTTTTGTTTCGGCACCTTCTGCAGCAGCGCGTTGCTGAGCGGCGCGTGCAGCCGCGCCAGCGATGGCCTGCTCGTCCAGGATGCTGAAAATTAACTCTTGTTTGTCGGTGGAATCAATCTTTTTAAGACCAAGATCTCCGGCGATCTTTTTCAGCTCGTCCTCGGGCATCTTGTCTAAATCGGTGATATTGTACATATAATGTAAGGGTCAAAATCGGGCAAAGTCCTTATATATATAATGTGAGAAAAGGACCAAAGGCAATTATCCTTTTATGGCACACACAGTGCCCTGCAAAGCCCGTAGAAACTTCAAATGTTGAAAAATAATAGGGGGAATGTAATGGTGGGAATGTGTCGGACGGCAGTAGCCGACCCGAATCAACACCGCAAAGTTAACATTATTTTTTCAATTCAACAATTTTATGAGTCAAAAAGTTGGTGTAGGCTCTCCACTTTACATCTATACCGTGAAGGATACAAAGATTATAGAGCACAAGTCCCGGAACCAATTTTAGTTGAGTCCGGGACTTGCAGTTTTTTAGATATTATATGCCTACTTTGAATATAGTTTCAAAGAGAATCTGTCAATATTAAGCACATAAAATTTATTGGGTTGGACAGCGAAAACGATCTCAGCGCCTGTCCCGACAGTTGAGCGGATCAACACTCCGTCGAGAGAGAATAGACTGGCTGTAACGCCTGACTTTAACTCCGAGATAAATATACGGTTGTTATCGACTTTGATGTTGACGTCATCCATTGTAATTGTCCCGACGCCGGTGTTGTCTATTTCCGTGGTGACGTTTGTAATGGAATTGGGCAGTACATATTCCCGGGCATTTGCCGTTGTGAATATCTGATTTTTTAATTCAATAACGCTCTTTTCGGCAGCTTCTTTTATGGCCGTCAGCTCAAACGTGAGCAGGTCGCCGGAATTGCCGCTAAAGACTTCATTATCCTGAGAGAAACAAGCTATGCGGGTACGTCCATCATCAAAAAACTTCGTCGAAATAGAGTGTCCCGAAGATCCCCTTGATGTCAGCTCAAACGAGTCGGGAACGATAATGATTCCCTCAGGCAAGTAAATATCGGTCTGAAACGCGGTAAATGGCGTTTCATTATCCAATATGATTGCAACTGTCTTGGTTTGATCAACAAAGGCTTTGAAATCAGGAATGTAGAAGTTGTCGGAATGTCGATTACCAAGTTCAATCGAAAAGTCGGGTAATTCGACGTCGCGGTCATTTTCTGCCGTACAGAAGATATTTGATACTGAAAGCGTTCCTCCGGCAAAATCGTCATCGGCTTTCACTTTCAGGGAGAACAATGCCCCGCTTTCTCCACTGATGGCGGCGTGCGAGGTAGAAAATGCTCCGAGCCGCACGACATTTGAGGCAAGCAAATTGCTCACAGTCACATAACTTCCATCACATCTTTCTGACAACGTGATCTCCGCTTTGTCTGACGAGGTTGTGATGATGGCAACTCCTTCCGGGAGAGCCACATCGGCCTGAAAGCCATAAATGGTCTGTTCATTGTCAAGATTGAAGGTGAGATCCGTAGTTTCGCCAGGTTCGATATTGACCGCGTCAAGATAGAAGCGGTCAGCCGCCGATGCTGCCGACATTGCGCCTAAGAGCAATGCCAGCGTAATCAGCAGATGTTGTATTAATGATTGTTTCATAGTCAACAACTGTTATTTAACCACTACCTTTTCTACAATATCGCCTGCGGCCACAACATAGACACCGGGCACAGTCTTGTAGCTTTCGCATGCGGCGCGGGCAATAAAGTGAACCAGAACTGTGCCGTCAACAGTGAAGATGTTGATTTCGCGACCTTCGGCGTTAAGGATGTTGATACCCTCGGAAGTTGCCTCGATGCGAAGGTCGGAGATTGCGGGATTGTCGATTCCGGAAACGACGGTATTGCTTCCGCCGGTGGAAGTCAGTGCATATTCATATCCTCGGGCATCAGAAGCAAGTATGTTGCCGATTTCGATTTTCCCTGACGTAGCATTGTCAATTGTGACGCAGAGGTCAAGGATTGAACCGTTATTGTCCTCGAACGCCGAGTTATTGATGTCGAACAGTGCGATACGCATTTTGCGGGCATTGATACGTTTGGTCGTAAGACAATGGTTAGCCTCTGCCCGGTGGCCAATGTTGACGGTAGCAAGAGTCATACCTTCGGGAACGGTAACATCGGCCTGGAGAGCGACATAATCCATCGAACTGTCAAGAGCGACAGCAACTGAAGCTGATTCGCCAACATTAACCGAGTAATCCCCGATAACGAGCCTGTCTGTTTCGCAGTCTGCGGCAGCGCGGAATTTAGCCGGCGAAGCCGCCTGAACAGGCTGCTCGAGAATCAAGGAGATGGTAGCGGTTGCGTCGGCGAGAGTGATACGACCATCACGGTTGACATCCGCAGCTGTTTCGTTAAAGTGGTCAACCGGGTTGCCGATAGCGTAATTGGCGGTATTGACCGCATCGGCAATGTTGACCACGCCATTAGCGTTGGAGTCGCCAAGCTCGGGTTCTTTGACAGTCACGACAACATTCACCGAAGCCTCAACTCCGGAGCCGTCGGTTGCGCGTGCGGTGATTGTCGCCTCACCTTCCTTAACGAAAGTCACAGTGCCCTCGGCATCAACTGTCGCGACAGCCGGATCGCTTGATGACCACTCGAGTCGCTTTCTTGTGGCGTTGCCGGGAAGAATCTCAGCTGTGAGCCGGAAAGTGTCGCCGGTTTTACCGTCAAGACTCTCGACGTTGAAACGGATACTTTCAATCAACACTGCATCGTTTTCATTAACGAAGAAGAAGTCTTTCCACTGGTCGGCGGCCATGTATTCATCGCTGCTCTCGGCGGGAACAAAAAGCGTGCAGTCCCATTTGTTGATGTCGTCAAGCGCCTGTTTGCCACAAACGGGCGGCAGAATCGAGAAAGAATAGTAGTTTGTTAGCCCCGTACAGTCAGAGAAAGCTTCTTCACCGATAGTTTCGACATGATATCCGGCTGAGAAGTAATCAAGTGAAGAACAGCCGGAGAAGGCCCATTTACCGATGGTCTTGACACCGTTGCCGATTTTCAGAGTCTTAAGATTTGTGCACCCATAAAACTCGTTATCATAGATTTCTGTCTCGGCATCCGTAATTTCGACACTGCGCAAAGAAGTATTACGATAGAAAGGCGAATAGCCATAATTAGACCTCGTGTTGTAAGAAAGCTTACGTCCAATATACACTTCGTTAAGAGGGCAATCGCTGAATAACGGGTTAGAACCGTTAGAGCCGAGCTGCAAACTATTGATTTCATGATCAAGGCCATTCAACATAATATTGTAAACGGATGCCTGATCTTGGCCTGAACTACTAGAACTATCTTTAGTGTAAGAAAGGTATAAAATGACATTTTCGGCACCTGTAAACTTTCTGACATAACTATCTGTTGAGCTACCACTTACTTTCACTACTTCGACACCATTTATTTTGACAACGAGATAGTCATAGCCAGACTCACTATCAACTGTATAGTTAAAAGAGAGTTGATCTCCGGCTGTCACATTAATAGCATACTCTTTGTATGAGGTAGAATTATCAGAATGATTGGTCGAAGTCCAATCGTCAAAGGTCTGTGGGGCAGCTGCTTCGGGTTCTTCTTCGGGCTCATTGTCTTCAAAAGTAAGATTGGCAAGAGCACTACAATGGTAGAAAGCATAATCACCAATAGATTTTACATTATTTGGTATAATCAGATTATTCAAGACTGAGCAATTACCAAAGGAATAACGAGGTATTCCAGAAATACCGGTGCCAATATTGACGGTTTCTAATTTAGAACATCCATAGAAAGTGTATTCGCCTATCGCAGTGAGGTTATTCGGTAGAGTGATAGTTGGTAATGAGGTGCAAGAATAAAAAGCATTAGATCTTATAGTTGTGATAGAATCGCCTAAGACGATATTATTCAAGGATGTACATTCATTAAAGGCAGCGCTCCCAATAGAACCGACATTGTCAATAGATGCGGATTCGATTGAATTACACCCGTAAAACGCGCGATCTCGGATATTTCCTTTAGATGATATAATAATATTTTTAATTCCTTTAGAATTATAGAACGCCTCCTGTCCGATATAACCCTGGTTGCATACATTGAGACTCGAAATGGTCTGATTTTCGTAGAACGCGTAATCATTGATATTTATGACTGATAATTCAACCCCTCTGTTTGTGACTTTATCCTTAATCACGATGTCTCCATTTTGGAGAGAATACTCACAATCGATAACATCACAGGTTCTTTCAGATGGGCTGACAGGAACGTAAATAGCGCCATCAACCTCAAATTTTGAACTGAGGAACTGATACTTCTTCTGATTTGATAGACTATATTGGTCGTTTGCAACGTAATTAATCAATGCTGTTACATTCTTATAATTAGTAGGAGGCGTATTTCCGAGCCAAAATACTTTTGCTATATTACAGCCGGAAAACGCCTTATCGCCAATTGAAATTAATCCGGAGCCTAATGTCAAAGATTTCAATTTTTTTGAATTAGAAAAAGCATACGATCCGATAAAAGTAACGGAGTTAGGTATGATTACCTCTGTCAGTCCGGAGCAGTTCTCAAAAGCTGACGATCTTATAGAAGTAACGGAGGTAGGGATGATTACCTCTGTCAGTCCGGAGCAGTTCT
>CAMWNG010000049.1 GCA_947175575.1 uncultured Bacteroidales bacterium
TGTGCAACTTTTTCATTATAAATATTTTAGAAATCTAATTCAACCAACGAGTCATTCATTATAAACGCACCGACATTTCTCTTTCCGCAAATGTCGATTTCATGTGTGGCCTATTTTTTTGCAAAGTTACGAAAATTTCATAGCAATCCATCGTAATATCTTTCATTGGTCTAAACGAGTAAGTCCGCGACTTAAGGTTTACGGTTTTTTCGTGGCGCGTTTTGGCGATGTCGGTCAAATTTGTTAATTTTGCGCTATGATTGACTTCGCGCCCACATTCACGTTCAAATGCTTTGCTGTGGACGACCGTCGGTGTGCCATGAAAGTGGGTACCGACGGCGTGTTGCTGGGCGCGTGGGCCTCGGTTGGATCCGCGCATGCCCTGCGGGTGGCGGACCTCGGCGCAGGCTCCGGACTCATAGCCCTGATGCTGGCTCAACGGAATCCGGGAGCTGTTGTTACGGCAGTAGAGATCGACCGCGACGCATTTTCCGACCTTGAGAAAAACATTGCCGCATCACCGTTTGCGGACCGCATCACGGCCGTCGAAGGCGACTACCGGACAGTTACCGGCAAATTCGATCTGATAGTTTCGAATCCGCCCTATTTCATGCCCGGAGCAGGCGCGCCTGACCGCTCCAGATGTCTGGCTCGTGAGGCTGGCGATCTCTCGCCGTTCGGATTGCTCGATTTTGCACCCGGGCATCTCACCGGACATGGACGGCTGGCTATGATCGCCCCCTCGGATTACGACGGCGAAATCGAATATCGGGCCGCGCTCGCCCATCTGAATGTATGCCGTCGCGCGGCGGTCGCCACATCCCCCAGGCGTGGCGTAACACGTACTCTCTGGGAATTCGCATCCGCCCCAGCCCCACTGCCTGAAATTGAAAGCATAACCGTAGGATCAGAACATTATCGCTCATTGACATCTCCTTTTTATCTCAACTTCTGACATCTCCGCATCATGATCAAATATACAGTCTCCGCCTCCAAGCGCCTTTGGCTCCTCGCCTGCACATACATCGCAGGACTTGTACTCGCATCCGTGACTCTGGCCATATTGCTGGCCGTGGGGTCAGACTCGCTGGCCATGATGCGCATTGGAATCGTGGTTCAAGATGTGCTGATGCTGGTGGTGCCGGCCGTAGTTACGGCTGTGATTGTCACACGTCAGCCTGTCGAGCTTCTGCGTCTGGGTAAGTTTCCCCGGCTTCAGCCTCTCCTGTTGGGCCTCCTGACCCTCGTGGTCGCCACTCCGCTTATGGAGGCTGTAGTCCAATGGAATGAAGGCATAACTCTTCCCTCGGCATTCTCCGACATCGAATCGTGGCTGCGCCGGCTTGAGGAGCAGGCCGGCGGAAGCGTGGAATTCCTTCTCGGTCCGCATACCTTCGGAAATCTCGCCGTGAGCATACTGCTTGTCGGCGTTCTTACAGGATTCTCAGAGGAGCTTTTCTTCCGCGGAGCTCTGCAACGCCTGCTTGCCTCCACTCGCATGGGCACGCACGCGGCCGTATGGGTCGCCGCCATAATTTTCAGCGCTGTGCACATGCAGTTTTTCGGATTTGTGCCTCGCATGCTGCTCGGCGCGTTTTTCGGATATCTCCTTGTGTGGAGCGGCTCGATATGGTTGCCGATGATAGCGCACACCCTCAACAATTCACTGTATATAATCACACGCTACGCCAACGCACCCGAAGCCTCGGAAGCCGTATCCGCGACCAATACCTCCTGGGGAGCCATCATTATCAGCGCAGCGTTCACCGCAGTGTGTCTGACAGCCCTGTATCTGACTTGTAACGGCAAAAAGCCGGATCCAGAACAAAAAGAACCGACTGACGAATAACATACCGATTATCTAAAAACACATTTCTTACCCATGACAACTATCCCTATCACTCCCGCAAAAAAAGTACGTCTCTATGAATTCGACATGCTGAAAGGCGTGGCCATCTTCATGGTGGTCATGGGGCATGTGCTCACGATGTGTGTACGCGAAATCGACCACGCTCCCCTGTTCAAACTCATCGAGAAGATTCACATGCCGCTGTTCTTCTTCATCAGCGGATGGTTCACTTTCAAACTAACGGCCGACGGCGCAGTGAAATGCCCCGACATGCTTTCGCGCGCCCGCCAACTGCTGTTGCCCATGGTCGTGGTCAGCTCGATATGGGTCTGGTATTTCCCTCACACCGGAATTGAATCTCCGCTTGACTCCACATTCGCCGGACTATGGAGCGACACATGGAAAAACGGATACTGGTTCACCCTGTCCCTATTTCTGCTGATAGCTCTGTACGCCCTGCTCACTCCGCTGTTGTCGCGGATGCGTTCTGCCTCTTCCGGAGCGGCGCTCACCGTAGCCGTATGGGCCGTGCTCATCCTGATAAATTTCACCGCACCGGCGAAATGGCTTGCCTATGCCTCGTTCCCCCAGGCGGCAACTTATTTTCCGGCTTTCATGTTAGGCGTACTCGGCAGACGCCATCGCGAGGGATTCATGAAAATCGTAAATTCATCCGTGGCGCAAACCGTTTTGCTGCTTGCCGGCGGAATATGCGTGTTCCTACTGTACTGGAGATGGAAATACGGTGTTTCCGACCTTGGCGACATGCTTCTCCGCGGTGTGTTCCATGTCTGTCTGGCTCCGGTGGCTATGGCTGTGTTCGGACCCTGGGCACGCAAGGCCTACTCTGCTGACGCTCCGGCTTCTGCTACGCTAATGCCCCGCATCTGGACACTTCTCGGCAAGGAAAGCCTCGGAATTTATCTCTTGCATTACTTCTTCCTTTTCCCGCTGGGCGCCGTGGCGCGCGAGTGGTTGAAATCGATGGCTGTAGGGTTTGTACCCACACTTGTTTTTTCAGCCACGGTGTCAGCTGTTGTGATCGCATGCGTTCTCGGGCTGATCAAACTCATCGAGCCCTCGCGTCTGATCACTCTGCTGCTCACGGGTAAATACGAAAAATCAAAATAAGCAACAATATACGTCATGCCAGTAGCTCTTATAACCGGTATCACGGGTCAGGACGGATCATACCTGGCCGAATTCCTCCTTGAAAAAGGATATGACGTACACGGCATCATCCGCCGTTCGTCATCATTCAACACCGAACGCATCGAACACCTCTATCTTGACGAATGGGTGCGCGACATGCACCGTCGCCGCCTAATAAATCTGCACTACGGCGACATGACCGATTCTTCATCGCTCATACGCATCATAGCGGAGGTACAGCCCGATGAGATTTACAATCTCGCCGCTCAGAGCCATGTCAAGGTGTCGTTCGACGTGCCGGAATACACCGCCGACACCGATGCTGTAGGTGTGCTGCGGCTGCTTGAGGCCGTACGAATCCTGCACATGGAGAAAAAGACCCGCATCTATCAGGCGTCGACATCCGAACTGTTCGGCAAAGTACAGGAGATTCCTCAGAGCGAACGCACTCCTTTCTATCCGCGATCGCCCTACGCCGTGGCCAAACTCTACGCTTTCTGGATCATGAAGAACTATCGCGAAAGCTACGGAATGTACACCGCCAACGGCATCCTGTTCAACCATGAGAGCGAACGCCGTGGCGAGACCTTCGTAACCCGCAAGATCACCCTGGCAGCCGCGCGCATAGCACACGGCCTTCAGGATAAACTCTATCTGGGCAATCTCGACGCCCGGCGCGACTGGGGATATGCCCGCGACTACGTGGAATGTATGTGGCTGATTCTACAGCAGCCCGAACCTGATGATTTCGTGATCGCAACAGGTGAATATCACACCGTACGCGAGTTCGCGACCCTCGCCTTCGCGCGCGCAGGCATTCATCTCAAGTGGGAAGGAAGCGGAATCGAAGAGAAAGGCATCGATGAGGCCACAGGACGTGTGCTCGTAGAGGTCGACCCGCGTTTCTTCCGCCCGGCCGAAGTGGAGCAGCTCCTCGGTGATCCGTCAAAAGCGCGCCGTGTTCTGGGCTGGAATCCCACCTCGACTTCTTTTGAACAGCTCGTGAATATAATGGTAGACCACGACCTCAAGACTGTAAAGAAATGACTATCGACAAAGACACCAAGATATATGTGGCCGGACACCGCGGTCTGGTAGGCTCTGCCATCACACGCCGCCTGCGGGAAATGGGTTTCACAAACGTAATCGGACGCACACATGCCGAACTCGACCTCATGGATCCGGTGGCGGTGCGCCGTTTTTTCGATGAGGAAAAACCTGAAATGGTTGTGCTCGCGGCTGCCCATGTGGGAGGCATAATGGCCAATTCTGTCTACCGCGCCGACTTCATCTTTCAGAACCTTCAGATCCAGCAGAATGTGATCGGAGAGGCATGGCGCCACGGAGTCCGCAAACTCCTGTTCCTCGGCTCCACATGCATCTATCCGCGCATGGCCCCCCAGCCCATCACTGAAGACGCTCTGCTCACCTCTCCGCTTGAATACACAAACGAACCCTACGCCATCGCCAAAATCGCTGGACTCAAACTTTGCGAGAGTCTGAATCTCCAGTATGGCACCGACTATCTGGCTGTAATGCCTACGAATCTTTACGGTCCGGGCGACAATTTCGATCTCGTGAACTCTCACGTGCTTCCGGCCATGATGCGCAAGATGCACCTCGCCAAACTCCTTGAGAAGGATGATCTCGCGGCATTGCGTGCCGATCTCGCAGCTCGCCCCATACCGGGAGTTGATAATCCGGACACCGCCTCCATCGAGGAAATAGCGGAAGCTCTGGCGAAATTCGGTATATACGCCGACCGTCTCGAGCTGTGGGGGTCAGGAACACCCTTGCGCGAATTCCTCTGGAGCGATGACATGGCTGACGCCTCGATTCATGTACTGCTCAATGTTTCGTTCGAAGACCTGCGCTCACGCTGTTCTGACGGCGAGGTGCGTAATACACATATCAATATAGGGTCAGGCCGGGAACTCACGATTGCCGACCTCGCCGCGCTTATCAAAGAAGCCGTGGGATTCGGCGGCCGAATTCTCTGGGACAACTCTAAGCCCGACGGCACTCCCCGCAAGCTCTGCGATGTCAGCAAAATCCACAGCCTCGGCTGGAGACACCGCGTCGAACTCCCCGACGGCATCCGCCGCCTCTATCAATGGTATCTTGAAAACTAACCATCCCTTCAGCATCCGCATATCCGGCTCCATTCATTAAGCAATAAATATTTTTGATTTCCAATTTTTTTCAACACCGTTGCTTTATGCATAACGAAAACCATAATACGGAATATAAACGAATTTGGAAAGATGAATATCTGAAGTGGATTTGTGGCTTTGTCAATGCCCAGGGAGGTATAATGTACATTGGTATCGATAATGATTTATCAGTATTCGGTGTCAACCATGTACATCATCTATTGGAAGACATTCCCAATAAGATTGTCACCACACTCGGAATAGTACCAAGTGTTAGCCAGCATATGCTCGATGGGAAAGATATAATTAAAATTGAAGTTGAACATTCTAATGTCCCTATTTCTTATAAAGGCAACTTCTACATTCGTAGTGGAGCTACTAATCAAGAATTGAGAGGCGTGGCCTTGCAACAGTTCTTGATGAAAAAGTTCGGCAAGAATTGGGAAGATATGCCCTGTTATGGCTCCACCATTAATGATATTGATCCTGATGCAATCAGATATTTCTTGAAAAAGGGAATTAAGGAAGGTCGTCTTTCTCCAGAGGCTGAAAACTCATCGCCGGAAGATGTAATAGCCAACCTCGGACTTATCGAGGACGGAGTACCTTGCAACGGAGCAATTCTACTTTTTGGCAAATTTCCGCAACGGCATTTCGTCACATCAAGTTTCAAAATCGGACGCTTTGGTCAGACAAATTATGAACTCTTGAGTCAGGAAATTGTAGAGGGCTGTCTTATACAAATGCCGGAAAAGGTGTTGCGTACGTTAAGCGACAAATATCTCATCAGACCAATCCACTATGAAGGAATACTACGAGTTGAACCGCTCGAACTTCCTGAGGAAGCAATGCGTGAGATCATTTGTAATTCAATAGTACACCGCGACTATCAGGGCTCTTGGTCACAAATGAGTATATATAGCGATCATATACATATGTGGAACGACGGTAAGCTTCCTGACGGCTTATCGATCGAAAAACTCATGGGAAAACATACTTCTGAACCGAGAAATCCTAAGATGGCTGAAGCGTTCTATCGTGCCGGGTTCATTGAAGCATGGGGACGTGGTATTGAGAAAATTATAAATGGCTTCAAATCAGAAGGTTTAACCCCACCGACGTTTTCCACCGAACAAGGAGGTGTCACGGTGCATATCCCTCGTGAACGATTTCAGGCTGTAAATATGGGAGGTACTACTGATATCGGGAAATATAAGACCGACCAGAAAACCGACCAGAAAACCGACCAGAAAACCGACCAGAAAACTCGGATAATCGACTTAATAAAGGCTAATCCAACTATAAGCAGGTTAGAAATAGCAAAGCAATTAGGTATTCATGAAAGCAGTGTAAAACGTAGACTGGAATCTCTCATCGCAGCCGGGAAAATACGTCGTGTGGGTGCCGACAGAGGCGGATCATGGGAAGTAATTAAGTTTGATTAGCGGCTAGATCATATATTGATATAACGGTAGATGAATACCGATAGATTCTATCTTTCAAACTTCAAAAGATAGCAAAAAACCAGCTTGGATTTTCAAAATCAACCAATAAACCATATTCACTTCCCCTCTTTTTTCTTGGCGAGTGCTGTGAGACGGTCACCGAGCCAGAGGCCGAGTAGAATGAGGCCACAGCCTGTATAACCGATTGCCGACACATGTTCATGCAGAGCTATCACCGAAACTATCATGGTGAAGATAGGCTGAAGATACATGTAATTGTTGGCTTTGACAGCGCCAACTTTCTTTACAGTCGCAGCCCAAAGGACATACGCAATCAGCGACGCCCCGAGTCCGAGGAACAGGATATTCAGCAATACAGGCATACACGAGGCTGCCGAAAACGGTGTGTAGCGCGGATGCTCGATGAACATGAACGGCAGTGCGGTAAGCACACCGTAGAAGAAGGTCTTGCGCGTGATGAACCAAACGTCATATACCGCATTGAGGCGTTTCAGTATGAGACTGTACAAAGACCACGAAAACGCAGCCGAAAGAGCCAGTATATCACCTAACGGATTAATCTGGAGATTGAAGCTACTGTTAAAAATCACACATGCCACACCGATGAATGCCACGAGCGATCCCAGGAGCATCCCGCCGCCGGGACGGTCAGCTTTGTAAAGTGCGCCTACGAGAAGTGTGGTTATAAGGGGAGAGATGGACGTCAGCAGCGATACGTTAGATACAAGTGTGTATTCAAGCGCGAAATTCTCGGCAAGGAAATAGATTGAACCTCCTAAGAGGCCGCAGAGCATAAGGGCAATCTCGTCGCGCCAGTTGTCGCTGAACCAACGCGTGCGCTTGAAGCACAGGATCATCAGGTAGGCAAGCGTGAATCTGTAGACATAAATCTCCACCGGCTGCATCTCATGCTCCAGAAGCACTTTGGTGGAGACGAAGGACACACCCCACATCATGATGCACAGGAGCGCGCCTAAGTGTCCTAAAATCTGATTCTTGCCGGAATGTTGGCCTGAGATGCCTGATGCCATATGGTGTCGGTTTGGTTAGCTGCTACAAAATTACACTTTTTTCCATGAATACCGAACTTTTTAAGCCGGAAATTTGTCTCCAATAAGAAGCCTTCTTCATCAACAGGCTATCGGAAACTCCAACTTGGCCTCAGGGCCGCATTCTCCTTATCAAAAAATTCTTTCAACTATGAAACTTCCTAAGTACACTTTGATCGCTCTTCTTTGCGGAGCATTTCTTTTCGGACAGACATCATGCGGCTCGATGACCAACATGGGTAAAGGCGCGCTCATCGGCGGCGGTGGCGGCGCGGCCGCCGGTGCTGGAATCGGCGCCCTCATCGGCGGCGGCAAAGGCGCAGGAATCGGTGCCGCGATCGGCGCGGCTGTAGGCGCGGGCGCCGGCACTCTTATCGGCAACCGTATGGACAAACAGCAGAAAGAACTTCAGCAACAGCTTGCCGAACAGGCTAAAGTAGAGGAAACCACGGACGCAAACGGTCTGCGCGCCATCAAGGTGACATTCGACGGCGGTATTCTTTTCGCTACCGGCAAGTCCGAACTCAGCCCACAGGCCCAGGCCGACCTCACGCGATTCGCTCAGTCGCTCAACTCCAACCCCAACACTAACGTGAACATCTACGGCTTCACAGACAATACCGGCTCTTTCGCCGCCAACGAACGTGTGGCCAACCAGCGCGCCGCTGCCGTGATGAGCTTCCTTGTCAACAAGGGCGTGTCCCCCACCCGCCTGCACGCCGAAGGCATCCCGATGGCCGACTATGTCGCATCGAACGAGACAGCTGCCGGTCGTGCACAGAACCGTCGCGTTGAAATCTACATAACAGCCGATCAGGAAATGATCCGCCAGGCAGAAGCCGGCACACTTCAATAATTGCTCACGAAGGCAAAATAAAAGGGATGCGAACAGTTCGCATCCCTTTTATTTTGCCTTCGGAGTTTAATCAATACGCCTTGCGGGCTACGACGTCGGCCTGTTTGGCTTCGTCCTGAAGGTTATAGTAGATATTCTCGAGGTAGCGGAGAGCTTCCTGATTGTTGGTGTCTGTCTTATCCATGTCGAGTTTCCAAGCCTTTTCAAGATATTCGGCAGCTTCGAGGAAGAGAGGACGGATCTTGTTGTTGTAGAACTGGAGTGATTCTTCGGGAGTGGTAGGAGCCTGGTCGCTCAGTGCGTAGGCCTCCTGACACAGAGCTGCGCCATACTGTGTGAGCGCGCCGGTATTCTCGGGGTCGAGAGAGATGGCTTTTGCAAAAGCTTCCTTAGCTTCTGCTTTTTTGTCCTGATTGTCGTAAAGGATACCTTTGATCAGATAATACTGAGCGTTGGAGGGATCGGCATCGATAGCCTTGTTGATGGTAGCGAAAGCCTTGTCGAATTCCTTGCTCTGGAGGTAGGTGTTGATGATGAACCCCAGATATGTGGGATCTTCGGGATAAGCTGCATGAGCTTCGGAAGCCCAGGTGAACACTGCATCCTGATTGTTGGCACCGTTTGCTACAGCCAGTGCGTAGTCGTACATCTGCTTTTTGTTATAACCTTTAGCCTTGGCGCGGTCAAAAGCCTTGAGGGATTCGGGAAGCATATCGGCCTGCCATGCAGCCAGAGCCTGATTGTAGGCTACCTCACCCATAACTGTGTCGTGGGGAGCGCTCTTGGCAAGTGTGGCTGCGAAAGGTTCTGTCTCATAAAGGTCCATGAAGATATCCCATGCCTTGTATGCGTTCTTATATTCCTGCAGACCCCAGTAGGTCACGGCTGCAGTGTTGAGGTCGCTCACGTGACCTGTAACGGTGGCAACGATGTCCTTGGAGTGTTTGGTCTTGACTTTGCCTTTGGCATCGGTCACGGTGTCGAGCGGGAGAGCCTTGATCATATAAGCGTAACCTTCTAGAAGGTCGTCAGACATCTGCTTGTCACCGTTATCGGGCAGTTTATCGAACTGCTTGAGTCCGAAAAGCTGGTCGAATTCGTTGTAGAAAGCCTTACCGGGGATGTAATAGGTCTGGGCCATCTGAGAGGTTTCGGGATCAGAGAAGGCCGGAGTTATCGCAGTCACCACTTCGGTGGCTGGTGCCTTCTTCTTCATGAGGTCTTCGGCGTTTTTGAGCACCTGAGGCTGAGCTCCTGCGGAGAGAACCGCTGCGATAGCGGCGACAGCCATTAGAAACTGTTTTTTCATTATTTATTAGAGTTAGGAGTTATTATTCTTCAGAATTGGTTTCTTCTTCTGGTTCGTCGTCGATTTCGACTTCTTCATCAATCTCGGCGTCGATTTCAGCGGGATCCATGTCAGGAAGTTCCTCGCCGTCGATGGCCTGTGTCTCTTCTTCGGGGTCGGACGGCACAGCGCATACGGATGCGATTTCTTCGCCACGCTTGTCAAGGTTGATGAGACGTACGCCTTGTGTGGCACGTCCGGCAACCTTGATATCAGCCACGCGGATACGGATAAGGACACCGGAACGGTTGATGATCACGAGGTCGTTGTCGTTATTGACGCTCTGGAAAGCTACAAGTTCACCGGTACGTTCGGTGACATTGAGAGTCTTGACACCCATGGAGCCGCGGGAAGTCTGACGGTATGCGTCAAGCGATGTGCGTTTGCCGTATCCTTTCTCGGAAACAACAAGCACTGTGTTCTCGCTGTCGGGAGTCATGGTGATGAGACCGATGACTTCGTTGTCGCCGCGCAGTCGCATGCCGCGTACGCCGCTCGATACTCGTCCCATCGGACGGAGCGATGCGGAGCTGAAGCGGTTGGCCTTGCCTTCGCGTGCGGCGAGAAGGATGTCGTCTGCATCCGTAGTCATGTCTACTCCGATGAGCAGGTCTCCTTCGCGGATCACGATGGCTTTCTTACCCTTGGCCATCACGCGTGCATACTCGCTGAGAGCGGTCTTCTTGACCAGACCGCCGCGTGTGGCGAACACGAGATATTTTCCGGCTGTGAAGTCGGGATCCTCGAGACCCTTGCAAGCCAGATAAGCGCGGACTTTGTCGCCGGCCTCGATGGGCAGGAGATTCTGTATGGCGCGGCCCTTTGTGGTCTTGGTGCCTTCGGGAAGTTCATAGACTTTGAGTTTGTAGACAAGGCCGCGATCGGTGAAGAAGAGCATAGAGCAGTGCATCGAAGCCGTGTAGACATGTTCGATGAAGTCTTCCTCGCGTGTCTGCGAGCCGCGCGATCCGGTACCGCCGCGGTGCTGGAGACGGTATTCGCTGAGCGGTGTGCGCTTGATGTATCCGAGGTGAGAGATTGTGATGATCACGTCGTCGTCGGAGATGAAGGCTTCGGGGTTGAAGCTTCCGCCGGTGTAGTCGATCTTGGTCTTGCGCTCGTCACCATAAGTGTCGCGCACTTCTTCGAGTTCCTTGCGGATAAGGGCGCGGCATACGGTATCATCGGTGAGGATCAGTTTGAGTTCGTCGATGGATGGGTCGAGTGTCTTGTATTCCGCCTCCAGCTTGTTCTGCTCCAGTTGTGTGAGCTGACGCAGACGCATGTCGACGATAGCCTGGGTCTGGGGGTCGGTGAGGTTGAAACGCTGAGCCAGACGTTCGCGCGCTTCATCGGTCGAAGCTGACGAGCGGATGATGGCGATCACCTCGTCGATGTTTTTCGAGGCTATGATCAGACCTTCGAGGATATGGGCGCGTTCCTCGGCCTTGCGGAGCAGGAACCGTGTACGGCGGATAACAACGTCGTGACGGTGGTCAATAAATGCCTGAAGGAGCTGTTTGAGGCTGAGGGTTTTGGGACGACCGCCAACAAGCGCCACATTGTTCACCGAGAAGCTGGACTGCATCTGGGTCATCTTGTAGAGCTTGTTGAGCACTACGTTTGAGTTGGCGTCGCTCTTGAGTTTAATGACGATACGCATGCCCTCGGCGTCGGATTCGTCATTGATGTCTGCAATGCCGTCGAGTTTCTTGTCGGTGACAAGGTCGGCGATATTCTTGATAAGTTCGGCCTTGTTGACACCGTAAGGAATCTCATGCACCACGATTGTCTCGTGGTTTGCTTCGGATTCGATGGTGGCATTTGCGCGGATGACCACGCGACCGCGACCGGTCTCGTATGCTTCCTTAACGCCGTCGTAGCCGTAGATGGTGCCGCCGGTGGGGAAATCCGGAGCCGGAATTATCTTGATGAGTTCGTCTGTAGTGATCTCGGGATTTTCAAGCACGGCGATCGAAGCGTTGATCGACTCGGTGAGATTGTGGGGAGGCATATTCGTTGCCATGCCCACGGCGATACCCGACGCACCGTTGACAAGAAGATTGGGGAAACGTGTTGGCAGGACTGTAGGTTCCTGACGTGAGTTGTCATAGTTGGGCTGGAAATCCACGGTTTCGGAATCGAGGTCGCGGAGCATTTCCTCGCCCATCTTGGCGAGACGTACCTCGGTGTAACGCATGGCTGCGGGTCCGTCGCCGTCGATTGAGCCGAAGTTTCCGTGACCGTCGACCAGACAGTAGCGGAGGCTCCAGTCCTGTGCCATACGGACCACAGTACCATAGATCGACGAGTCGCCGTGGGGGTGGAGTTTACCCATGACCTCGCCGACACAGTTAGCGGCTTTCTTGTGCGGTTTGTCGGATGTGTTGCCCATCATATTCATGCCGAAGAGCACGCGGCGGTGTACGGGTTTCATGCCGTCGCGCACGTCCGGGAGGGCGCGTGAGACAATCACTGACATCGAATAGTCGATGTAGGCTGTCTTCATTTCTTTTTCGATGTCGATTTTAAATATACGATCTTCTTCCATTGTAAAAATGTGATTTCGACCAACCCGGCGATATGACCCTTTTGTCACAAAAAATGCACCGGTGGCCAAACATGCAAATTATCAAGCAAAGGTACGAAAAGTTTTGTGAACGGCCAACTTTTTCGTCCACATTCACATTTTTATTTTCCTGTATCCGGACATTAAAACAGACGTGGCTTATGACACATCAGAACATGCGTCATGAGCCACGTCGAATATCATGTTGAAAGGATGTATTACCACATGGGAGTGAACGGTGCCGAAACTTTGAGATGAGAGTTCATACAGCCTGTGAAATCAGCACGTTTGGTGGTGTCAAGCTTCAGAACGGGCGAACCGGGTGTGAGCAGCAGGGTATTGAGATCAATATAGAACGAAGACTGCTGGTCGGCAAACTGGAAATAATAGCGGTGACGGTTGAGATCGGAGAGCGAACGCCATTGTGTCGACGAGAGGTTGGGAGAACCGGGCACTTCGTATCCGTAGGGAACGGCCACATTGTTAATGATAGTCATAAGCTCGGTAACACCCTGATCAGATGTGATACCTTTCACCGGTACATGATGCACGAAGTAATCGGCACGGACGAAACGGTCTGAGCTACGCACGCCGCCGGGGAGGAAATTCTGCCCCCCGATACCTTTCCAATAATCATTTATAGCCTGCATCTGGGGGAAGGTGGGATCGTTCGTAAGCACCTGATATTCGGGAGATTCATACATATTAAGTTTACCACCGGCGTATTCAATCACGAGGGTATTGCCGGTCACGTCAGTGACACCCCAATGGAGCATCGAGACTGTGCCACCGTCAAATGTGGCTCCACCAATTGAAAAGTCGTGAGTGCGCATGAGCTCGGCCACTTCCTGAGTCGTGGCGCACTGGTCAAGCATCCAGCTCACGAACACGGCCAGACTCATCACAGGACGCGAAGGGTCTTCCGCCACAGTGGGATATTGCGATGTCTTGCAGAACAATCCGTTGATAACGAGACCCTGGTCGTTCATACCTTCGGTGACGCCGCCGTCATAGCCCGCGGCAAGCACCGTGCCATATTTCGAAGTCCATGTGTACATGTTGCCCGACGCGTTGCTCTGCTTGTGCATTCCGGCGGGATAGACATAAATATTAGTAGGTATGGGTGTGCGCCAGTCGAGGGTACGGCCCACCTGGACCACATCGGTTGAATCGCCGCGGAGGACAATGCGCGAACAAGGATAAGCGGCCGAGGCACCGAGAGCCACGGCTGCCATGAGCATAACGGACTTGAGAAGTTTCATAAGCGTATATTTAATGGTTTTCTGTTTAAGAAAATAAACAACGCGAATGTCGCAGTAGTTCATTTTCTAAAAAAGATTCAGCCGGAAAATTGGGAAATCACGCCAATAATCACTACCTTTGCACATCACCATCTGTCTGCATGAGATGAACTACCTATCCACCACCGGCATCCACCGTGCGGATCTGCGCACGGCCGTCCTGCGCCCCGCGGCTCCCGACGGCTCGCTCTATCTGCCGGAAAAACTGCCCGCGCTGCCGGGAGCGTTCATCAACAATATGGCAGACATGACTGCGGGCGAGGTATCATTCGCGGTGTGCAATATGCTGCTCGACGGTGAGATAGAGGGTCCGGTGCTGAGAACGGTGTTGAATCAGGCGTTCAGCGACCCGATGCCTTTGAAGGCCACATCCGGAGGGTTGTATGTGGCCGAACTTTTCCACGGACCTACATTGTCATATAAGGACGCAGGCGCGAGGTTCGCCACCGGGATTCTCGGTCACATGCTGAAAGACGAGCGTAAAAACGTGTTAGGTATCGTATCTACGACAGGCAATACCGGAGCGGCTCTCGCAGCCACTTTCAGACAAAATATGCCGCACGGCGCAAGACTGCTGGTACTCTATCCCACCGGTAAAATGACACGCGCACAGATCTCCCAGTTCACTACACCGGGCAACCACGTACACGCCGTAGAGGTGAACGGAACCATCGATGACTGCCGCGCTCTGGCTGCACGTCTTGTGCAGGATATCGAACGCGAGCGCCCCGACATCATTCCGCTCCCGCTCAATTCGGCAAACATCCTGCGCGTGATTCCTCAGACTGCGATGTTCTTCAACATATACTCCTCGCTGATGCGACACGGTATCAAAGCCGCCGGCTTCCGCGCTGTCATACCCTCAGGCAATCTCACCAATGTGACAGCCGCACTGATGGCGCGCAGAATGGGTCTTCCGGCAGGTGACATCGTGGCCGTAACGGCGAAAGACTCCACATACGCCAGAGCGATAGCCTCCGGAAGCGACATCGTAAATCTCGAACGCGCGCACCGACTCAGCTCCTCCCCCGCCGAAGTGACGAACGTGAACGTCTCCGACGCACAGATAAGCGAGGCTGTCAGAACAAGCGGCGACTATCTGCCCGACCCGCACGCCGCTGCCGCACTGGCAGCCGCAGCCGAGCTGCCGGAGACAGACGCTCCGACAGTGGTGCTCGGCACGGCGCATCCGGCCAAGAGCCTGGATGCCATGACAGCCATCACCGGACGCGCCATGGAGCTGCCGCTGCAGCTCACAAACTTCATGCACAACACTCGGGCGGCAGCCCGCATCGCGCCGTCGATCACCGCGTTGAAAAAATATCTTTCGTCGGCACTCGATACCGGCGTCAACCGATAACCCTTTAAAACCTGATACAATATGGCAAGCAAACGCAAACTCAAAAAACGCATCGGAACCGTATGCGGCGACCTCGCGGCCGACATGCTTCTGGCCTCTCACTTTGAAAACGTGAATTACGACACTGTATGCAAGGTGGTGACCGATATCGCCTCACTGCAACAGGAAACCCTGGCTCATGTAACATTCTCGTTCGACAAAGTCGCGAAAGATTTCGCAAACCGTGCCGAATACAACCGCGCCCGCAACAAATACACCTCAGCTGCTTTCCGTAAGCTGAACGAAGATTTCACAAAGAAAGCCACTGAAATCGTAAAGGCAATGAATCTCGCCATTCCCGCCGATGTGCGCAAGGCTGTAACCAAACTGAGCTAACTTTCCTTAAGACCTCATGAATCCGGCAAGTACCATTCTCCGACTGTTCGGCTGGACGGTGAATATCACCGTGCCCGACGCGCCCAAGTGCATAATCTGTGTGGCGCCCCACACCAGCAACTGGGACTTCGTGCTGGGCAAGCTCGCCTATGCCGCCGCAGGGCGTAAGGCCGGCTTCCTTATGAAATCGCAATGGTTCTTCTGGCCGCTGGGTTGTTTTTTCCGTTCCATCGGAGGTATTCCGGTGGAACGGAAAGGCACCCACCGCTCGCTTGTCGAAATAGTGGTGGAGAAATTCCGGACGACCCCGGGCAGGCTTCAGATAGCCATAACCCCCGAGGGGACACGGCAGGCGAACGCTGACTGGCACACCGGATTCCTACGCATCGCTCGCGAAGCCGATGTACCGGTTCAGTTGGGCGTGATTGACTTCGGCAAACGGGAAATCCGTATAAACGACGTTTTCATTCCCACCGGCGACATCGAAGCCGACATGCGCGCCGTCAAGGACTTCTACCGCAGGCAGGACTGCCGCGGGCTTTATCCCGATCAATTCATCCTTTGACCATGGCTGACATACTACCCATCGCGGCCATAGAACTCGACATAGTCTGGGCCGACCCGAAAGAGAATCTCCGGCGTGTTTCGGCTATTCTCGACCAGCTTCCGGCTGACATCGAGCTGGTGGTGCTACCCGAGATGTTCTCGACCGGATTCATCGCCGACCGGCTGCTTCTTCAGGAAGTCGTGAAAGAGCACACAGCCCCTACCCTTGCGGCACTGAAAGGCATGGCCGAGAGCCGTTCCCTGGCCATCGCCGGCTCGATGGTGGCGGGCAACGGAGATGGTAAGGTTTATAACCGTGGATTTTTCATCACCCCGGACGGGCGCGAGATGTATTACGACAAACGCCATCTGTTCCGTCTCAGCGCCGAGAATTCGCTGTACACAGGAGGCGAAAACCGTCCGCCGGTCATTTCCTATCAGGGTTGGAACATTTCGATGATCGTTTGTTTCGATCTGCGGTTTCCGGTATGGTCGCGCAACACCGAAGAACAGTACGACTGCCTGCTTGTGCCGGCCAACTGGCCACAAGTGCGCGAATATGCCTGGGAACACCTGCTCATAGCGCGGGCCATCGAGAATCAGGCGGTAATTGTAGGCGCAAACCGCGGTGGTACAGACGATTTCGGCACTTACGACGGCCTGTCTTACATTTTCGATGAAATGGGTAAGCCTGTCTACGAACGTCTCAAGGACGTGCCGGCAGTGGTGTCCCGTCCGTCGCTGTCGAAGATAAAATCATTCCGGGAGCATCTTCCCATCACCCTCTCCGCCGACCGATTCGACATCAAATAACGATAGCAGCAAGAACGTGGATTGCAGGCGGTCGATTTTTTAAGGGATTATTTCCGTCTTATCAATATTATCATTACCTTTGCCGTCGGAAAGGTCCGGCCTTTCCGCGACATTGGTAAATAAGAGGCATATATGCTTATCTTGTAAGTGAAAACCTGAGAAATTTTGACAGAGCAAGGAGAGCATAGTGGTTCTCACGCATAGGCGTGGGTCACTATTGTTACATCTGCTCGCCGGCTTTCTCAGGGCCTTCACTTAAGACGTAGCATAGCTGGCTCACGTTTTGTAATTGAATAGGATGAATCCCGATAAACTGAACGACTTCTTCATACCTGACAACGAAGTGCGACATCCCGAGGAGCTTGATTACAGCCGGGTGGACGAATATATCCGATCGGCAGAGGCGTTCTCACGCTCCACTTATCAGAGTGTCTACATAATAGACTATTACAGGCAGAAATTTCTTTTTGTCTCGCCGAATTCGCTTTTTCTTTGCGGCATGACGCCGGAAGAGATGATTCAGCTGAGCTACAGATTCTATCTCGAATACGTTCCTGAGCAGGAGCAGTCGCTGCTGCTGGAGTATAACCGCGTGGGGTTCGCGTTCTACAACAGTCTTCCTCAGGAGGAAAGACCGGATTGGTACATCCAATATGATTTCCATATACTCAATGAAGGACGACCGGTGCTCGTACATCATAAACTGACGCCGCTGGCGCTCACTTCCGACGGGCGCGTGTGGCTGGGTCTTTGCGTGGTTTCGGCTTCAAATCACACTACGCCGGGGCACATCGAGATGCACCGCGCGGGATCGCCTGAATTCTTCGAATACAACATGATAACCCGGCGTTGGGACAGGCGCCGCATTCCTTCGCTGACTGAAGGCGAAAAGTCAGTCATAACGCTCTCGATACAGGGATTCACCATGACAGAAATCGCCGACAGGATGTGTCTGTCGCCCGATACAATCAAAAAGTATCGCAAACAGATTTTCGAGAAGCTCGGAGTACGCAACATATCGGAGGCGATAGTCGCCGCAACCAACAATAAGCTTCTATAAGACCCGGTTCCCCAATATTTGTTAATGCTGAGGACGCATATCGCCGAGAG